>JANNGY010000491.1:0-7041 GCA_031404095.1 Betaproteobacteria bacterium
CGGGCTTGGCGCCTTGTACGCGCCATTCGATCTCGAGGCGGGTTCCGATGGTTTCAATACCGGCTTCGCCTTTCCTGAATTGCTGCGGGCGCTGGTGAGCGCGGCACAGGCAAATGACTTCGAGCGCGTGCATGCGCTGTATGCGCGTTTCGCCGCACTGATCGTATTCGAACAGCAACCCGGCCTAGCCATCCGCAAGGAAATCCTGCGGCAGCGCGGTTTGATCCAAGGCAATCGTGTGCGGCATCCGGGCGCGACCATTGCGCCGGCGGTGGCCGCCGACGTGGCGGCCCTGATTCAACGCACCTTGCCCGGCGTCGATATCACGCGAGCGATTTCCCTATGAAACCCGATGACCGCCACGTTTTCGCTGCCTGCCTGAAAGCACCGTTCGGTACGCTGGGAATCGTCACCGACGAGACCCATTTACTCGGCGTCCATTTCCTGCCGGCCAGCGTGCCGGCCAAAGCACCACGCACCAACACGGTCGCCCACCTGGCCTGCGTGCAGTTGATGGCTTATCTCGATAATCCGGCTTTCAGATTTGACCTGCCCCTGAAACTCTCCGGCACCAAGCATCAGGTCGACGTATGGCAAGGCATGTGCAGGATTCCTGCCGGAAAAACGCTGACCTATGGCGCACTCGCGGACACGATTGGCTCCTCGCCGCGCGCGGTTGGCACGGCGTGCGGTCAGAATCCGATTCCGGTCATCGTCCCCTGCCATCGCATTGTCGCAGCCAATGGCGGCCTCGGCGGATTCATGGGTGGCAAGCTGGAGAACCCGCTGATGATCAAACAGTGGCTGCTCAAGCATGAGGGCGCGCTGCTGTTGTAATTTATGGAATCCGCCGATCCGTTGATAGACCAGTTTGCCGACAGCCTTTGGCTCTCCGATGGCCTGGCCAAAAATACCATTGAAAGTTACCGGCGCGACATCATGCAGCTTGATCACTGGCTGAGGAAATCCGCGCGCCCGGCGCTCGATCAGGCCGGCGCGGAGGACCTGCAGGCATTCCTCGCACACCGCATCGAGGAACGCCACGCCAGTCCCCGCTCGACCGCGCGCCTTACGTCGGCGATGAAACGTTTCTACCAATACCTGATTCGCGAAAAACTGATCGGCGAAGATCCGGGCATGCGCCTCGAGTCCCCCAAGCTCACCCGCGGTCTGCCGAAATCGCTTGCCGAAAGCGACGTCGATACCCTGCTCGCCGCGCCGGATTCCAATACGCCGCTGGGACTGCGCGACCGCGCCATGCTGGAGACGCTGTACGCCTCGGGCCTGCGGGTCACCGAACTGGTCACGCTCAAGGTTGCACAACTGAGTCTCGAAATGGGCGTGGTGCGGGTGATGGGGAAAGGATCAAAGGAGCGCCTGGTGCCGCTGGGTGAATCGGCGGCGGATGTCATCCAGCTCTACCTTTCCGGTGCGCGCATCGACATTCTTGCCGGCCAGAAATCCGACGACCTGTTCGTTACCGGCCGCGGCCACGCCATGACCCGGCAAATGTTCTGGCACCTGATCAAGCGCCATGCGCACAGGGCCGGCATCCGTGTCCCGATATCACCACATACCCTGCGGCACGCCTTTGCCACCCACCTCATCAACCACGGCGCCGATCTGCGCGTGGTGCAATTGCTGCTGGGCCACGCCGACATCACCACCACGCAGATTTACACCCATGTGGCGCGCGAACGGCTGAAACAGATTCACGCCAGGCATCATCCGCGTGGGTGAGGTGGCCAAACCACAGCACTGGCGCGCCTCGTGGCACACTTTTGCCCGGAGAGGGGCGCCAGTGCTAGTGTCTATTGTCGTGGAAACTACTCGAGACCACAGTCCCGTTCGTGGTGAGCTTGTCGAACCATGAAGTGGCTATCGCGAATCAACGAATTGCATCCTTGTCCTTCGACAAGCTCAGGACGAACGTGGATTATTGGAAGTTCCTTTGTCATTGCGATCGCCAGCTCGTGACCAAACCCGCCGAAACCCCCGCCACCACCATGCTGAAACAGCACGGCGTCGAATACACCGAACACGTCTACGATTACGTGGAACACGGCGGCACCGGCGTCTCCTCAACCGCGCTCGGTGTGGAAGAGCATCACGTCGTCAAGACATTGATATTCGAAAATGACAAGCGCCAGCCACTGTGCGTGCTGATGCATGGCGATTGCAAGGTCAGTACCAAGGACCTGGCACGGCAGATCGGCGTGAAGCGGGTCGCGCCGTGCACCCCGGAAGACGCGCACCGCCACTCCGGCTATCAGGTGGGTGGCTGCTCGCCGTTCGGCCTACGCAAACCGATGCCGGTGTACATGGAAAAATCCATCCTCGACATCGACCGGATTTTCATCAATGGCGGCAAGCGCGGCTTCCTGGTCGGTCTGGCGCCGCAGGAAGTGGTGCGAGTCATCAAGCCGGAGCTGGTATCCGCCGCGCTGGCGGATTGATCAGATCAATCGCAACAGCAGCGACAGCAGCAGGCTCAGCACGATGGTGCTGGCAATCGGCAGGTAATATTCGCGGCCGTTCTTACGGAATCGCAGATCGCCGGGCAGGCGCCCGAGCCCCAATCGCGTCAGCAACGGCCCAAAGAGGCCGAGCACGATTACGGCAATCGCCACCAGTAACACCCACTTGAGCATTGCTATGAGGGCTCGATCACATCGCGCGAGCGGCTGATCGACACACCCACCAGCTTCACGCCGCGAATATGGGCAATCTTGGCCACGCTGATCCTGACCCACTGCGCCTTGAAGTCGTGCAGGATGACTTGCGAGATGTGCTCGGCCAGCGCTTCCAGCAATTTGAAATGCTGGTCCTTCAAATCGGCGCGGATGCGCTCGACCACCTTTCCATAATCGACGGTATCGCGGATGTTGTCGCTCTCGCCGGCGCGGTGCGTGTCGAGCCCGATCTCCAGATTGAAATCGAGCGTCTGCGGGCGCAGTTTTTCCCACTCGTAAATGCCGATCCACGCGTCGGCGCGCAGCTCGCGGATGAAGATGGTGTCCATGCAAAGTATTGTAAAGTATGGCCATGACAAATTCCGTGATCGCTATCATCCTCGCCTACCTGATCGGCTCGCTCTCTTTCGCCGTGATCGTGAGCTGGGCGATGGGCCTGCCCGATCCGCACAGCTACGGCTCGGGCAATCCCGGCGCCACCAACGTGCTGCGCACCGGCAAGAAACTCGCCGCGATTCTCACGCTGCTGGGCGACGCCGGCAAAGGCTGGTTCGCGGTATGGCTGGCGCAAAAGCTGGCGGTTGATTTCGACCTGCCGGCGACGACCATCGCGGGGGTCGCTGTGGCGGTGTTTCTCGGCCACTTGTTCCCGGTGTACTTTCGTTTTCTGGGCGGCAAAGGCGTCGCCACGGCGCTGGGAATTCTTATGGCCATCAATGGCTGGCTGGGGCTCGCCACGCTCGCCACCTGGCTGATCATCGCGTTTTTCTTCCGTTATTCCTCACTGGCGGCAATTGTCGCGTCGCTGTTTTCGCCGCTGTATTGTTTCTACCTGTTCGGCATGTCTGCCGCGCTGCCGGCGGTGATTTTCATGTCGGCGCTGCTGGTGTGGCGTCACAAGGAAAACATCCGCAAGCTGATGAACGGTACCGAGTCGAAACTGGGCGAGAGGAAGGCTGCACCGGCGGCGGCAGATTCGGAAGCCAAGGCCTGATCCAATACTGTTCGACAAAGCACCGTTCGCCCTGAGGTATCGAAGGGCCTCGTTGCCGGAAGCCCTTCGATGCGCGCAGCGCACCCCGCCCTGAGGCACTCGAAAGGGTCAGGGCGAACGGTGAAAATGTAACGATGTGAACAGTATTGAGGCCTGATCACATCACAAACGCGGCGCGTCTCGCGAACCACCTCGTACTTCGCGCTTCATGTCTTCGGCGGCCACTTCCACCACGCCACCGCCACCAACCCGAGGAACAGGGTGTAGGCCAGGACAAATCCCCAGGGTGGCGCATGCCAGTAAATCAGGGCGGACAGCAAGCGGCCGATGAAACTCTGCGTCGTCGCCACGCCGCGCAACGAATCCTCTAATGTCGTCAGCGGGCAAGTCATGCCGAGGCCCGCCTCGACGGTGACGAACGCGACCAGGCCAAGATGCGTCATGCGAAAGCCGCGATGCCGAATCCAGCGCCAATGCCGCAGCCCGCCCGCGACGATGACGACCAATCCGCCGACATTGAACAGGACCACCAGCGCATGCAGCGCCAATACCGCATCGGCCAGCATCGATTTCCCCGACTCCTTCAGTCAAGCATGGCGCCTTGCGCAGCCCGGCACATTTCGTGCCGCCGGCGGCTCATTTCAGCAGCGTCTGCTCCAGAAACTTGATCTGCGCATAAAACGAAAAATCCGCATTACCCTTCTTCGCAAAGCCGTGGCCTTCGTCATTGGCCATCAGGAACCACACCGGAATCTTCTGCTTCTTCAATTGCGCGACGATTTGCTCGCTTTCCGTGTACGGCACGCGCGGATCGTTGCGCCCCTGCACGACAAACAAGGGCTTCCTGATCTTTTGCGCATTGTTGAGCGGCGAAATCTTCTCAAAAAATGCGCGCATCGCCGGATCGCGCTCGTCGCCGTACTCGGCGCGCCTCAGGTCGCGGCGGTAGCTCTCGGTATTGGTAAGAAAGGTCACGAAGCTGGAAATGCCCACCACGTCGATGGCGCCGGCAATGCGGTCCGCATAATGCGCAGAGACCGCAAGGCTCATGTAACCGCCGTAGCTGCCGCCCTGGACGACGATACGCGCGGCGTCCAGATCCGGCTGGTCCTTGATCCAGTCCAGCAATGCACCGATATCCTTGACCGAGTCCTCGCGCTTCATGCCGTTGTCCAGCGCGACAAAAGTCTTGCCGAATCCCGATGAGCCGCGCACGTTCGGGTAAATGATCGCCACGCCGAGTTCATTGACCAGGTAGTTGCTGCGGTTGATGAACCCCGGGCGCGCCTGGCCTGCCGGACCGCCGTGAATATCGATGACCACCGGCCGCTTGCCGGAGAATTTTTTCGCCTCCGGCTGGTAGAAAAATCCCGAGATCATCCGGCCATCGAAGCTCTTCCAGCGCACCAGCGTCGGTTCGACGAAGTCCAAGGGGTTCAGCGTTGGGCTCAAGCTGTTGGTCCAGCGGCTGATGCGGGTACTTTTCAGGTCGAACGAATACACGTCGCCGGGCGAGCGCGCCGAGGCCACATTGAACGCGAGTTCCTTTCCCGCGTCATCGCTCTGGGCATCGTCATCGCCGCCGCCCCGCCAGCGCAGGCCGGAGATTTCACCCGGCAGCAGCGCAGGACGCGGAATTTCCTTGCCGGTGGCCAGATCGAGGAAACGCAGCACACTGGCGCCTTCTTCGTTGGTGATGATGGCAATGCGTCCGGCAGCATCGGAGACGGAGTAACTTTCGACATCGAATTTCAGGTGGCCGGTGAGGACCGTCTCCTTGCCACTGGCAAGATCGATGTTTATCAGGCGGTGGAACTCGCTGTCGCGGTCAGACAGCGCGTACAGACTCTTGCCATCACGGGAGAATCGCGGGCTGCCGTAGAACAACGGCGCGCCGGCCGTGGGCGGTGGGCTGATGCGCCGCTTCGTGCCACTGTCGATCTCCATCATCCAGATGTGCGACTCTTCGCGCGACATGTATTCCTGGTACACGAGTGACCGGTCATCGGCAGAAAAGCGGAAGCCGCGCATGCCGCCACTGTCAAAGGTAGCGACATGCCGGGTGTCCGCGGGCTTCAAGGGATCGGCGATATACAACTTGGTCACTGCTGTCCTCGCCGCATTGTGGCGGTCGATCGCCACCGTCGTGTAGACGATGCGATCTCCCTGGCGATTCCACGCGGGCGCCGAGGCACGCTCCTTCTCGTCCGAGATCGGCGTCACCGTTTTGGTCGCAAGGTCCAGGCGATAGATGCGGAAGACTTCGTTGCCGCCGCTGCCCTTTTCAAACAGGAGGTATTCGCCTTTCTTCGGCTGGAAAGAAGCGCCGCGCACGGCGTCGGGAAAGTCAGTCAGTTGTTCCGGCACGCTACCGGGTGAGGCGACGTAGTGAAGCTGGTCGGTATGCGTGGCGCGCTTGCGAATCAGCACGCCGCGCTTGGCCGGATGCCAGGCGACGATGTCGGCACGCTTGAACTCGGTATACGCCTGGACTTTGCTGACCAGTTCGTCGGCAATCGGCGGCACGCCATCGACGACCAGGTTGGCGCCCGGCGTCAGATATTGCGCCTGGACAAATCCGCAGATCGCCAGCGCGCACAGCCCGAGCAGTCGCTTCATGCGCTGGCTTTCGTTACTGTCGGCCGCGCCGGATCGGCGATCCATTCGCTCCACGAGCCAGCATACAATTTCGATCCGGTGAGGCCCGCATATTCCATGGCGAACAGGTTCATGCAGGCGGTCACGCCCGAGCCGCACTGGTGCATGACCTGTGCCGGCGACCGGCTCGACAGCAGTTCAAGGAACTCGCGGCGAATCTCCGCCGCCGGACGCAGGGTCAAATCGTCATTGAGATTCAATTTGTAAAACCGGTTCACGGCGCCCGGGATATGTCCGGCGACCGGATCGATCGGCTCGACGTCGCCCCGATATCGTTCCGCCGAGCGTGCGTCGATCAGGCGGGAGACGGGATCATCAAGGCGTGCTTGCACGTCGGCCACGCTTGAAACCATGTGCGGATCGGCGTTTGCCTGCAGGCTGACCGGCTGCGGCACAGGCACATCCTGCGACAATGTCCGCCCCTCAGCGGCCCACTTGGGTATCCCGCCGTCGAGCAGGTATACGTGCCGAAGTCCGATCCAGCGCGCCATCCACCACAACCTGGATGCGAATGCGCCACCGGCGTCGTCATAGGCAACGATCGCCGTGGTTTGCGTCACGCCGTGACGCGCCAGGAATGCCGCAAACGCCGCCGGCGATGGCAATGGGTGACGCCCATTGCGGCCGTCCTTGTCGCCCGACAGGTCGGTTTCAATATTGGCGAAATGCGCGCCGGGAATATGGCCTTGGCGATAA
>JANNGY010000492.1:0-4730 GCA_031404095.1 Betaproteobacteria bacterium
GCTTGAACAGATACGCTCCGGTCGTGTCACTCATTTGGAATCTCCATGATCTTGGACCGCCGCAAGACGTCACGATGCGGTCGTGGTGATTGCCCAGCGACTGGCGGCATGGGGTCAATGCCGCCGACATCGAAGCCCGGCTGCTTGATGACAAGGCGCATGCCATCCGCGCCGTCTGCGTGGTGCACAACGAGACCTCGACCGGCGTCACCTCCGATATCGCAGCGGTGCGCAAGGCCATGGACAAGGCTGGGCACCCGGCGCTGCTGATGGTCGATACCATTTCCTCACTCGGCTCGGTCGATTACCGGCACGACGAATGGGGCGTGGATGTCACCGTGGGCGGATCGCAAAAGGGCCTGATGCTGCCGCCGGGCCTCAGCTTCAATGCGATCTCGCCCAAGGCGCTTGCCGCCGCGCAGCGATCCACCCTGCCGAAGTCATTCTGGTCGTGGGAAGAAATGATCGAGTCGAACAAGACCGGCTTCTTTCCCTACACGCCCGCCACCACCATGCTCTACGGCCTGCGCGAGGCGCTGCTGATGCTGAAGGAAGAAGGCTGGGCCAACGTGTTCAGCCGCCACCAGCGCCATGCGGAAACAACGCGGCGGGCGGTGCGCGCCTGGGGGCTGGAGGTGCTGTGCGCGAATCCGGCCGAGTATTCGCCGGTATTGACGGCAGTAATGATGCCGGCCGGGCACGATGCAGACCGCCTGCGCGAAGTTATTTATAAGCATTTCGACATGTCGCTGGGTATGGGATTGTCCAAGCTCAAGGGCAGGATTTTTCGCATCGGCCATCTGGGCGACTTCAATGACCTCACGTTGATGGGCACTTTGTCGGGCGTGGAAATGGGATTGGAAATCGCCGGTGTGCCCCACCAGAAGGGCGGCGTCGATGCTGCAATGCAATATCTTGCGCAATGCGCGTCGCAGGCCGATGCCGATAGAATAGCTGCATAAATAATCAAGCAATGCCTGACAGAGAGCAGGCTTTTTTCTCAACAACTGGAGGATTCATGATTCGACGCAATTTGCTTCGCACGCTGGCTGCCGCTGCATTGAGCATGCCGCTCGCGTTTTCCGCCGTGGCCCAAACTAGCGCGCCCGCACCCGCCTGGCCGACCAAGCCGGTCAAGCTCATCAATCCATTCCCCGCCGGCGGCGGCACGGACGTCTTTGCCCGTCCTTACGGCGCCAAGCTAAGTAACAATCTCGGACAGAGCTTCTTCATCGAGAATCTGGGCGGCGCCGGCGGCACCATCGGCGCGCAGACCGCATCGGCTGCGGCGCCCGATGGCTACACCTTTTTCATCGGCGCGATTCATCACACCATCGCCGAATCGCTGTACACCAAGAAAACCTACAAGCTGGAACAGGCTTTCGAACCCATTACCGTCCTTGGCTTTGTGCCGAACGTGCTGGTGATCAATCCGAAGCACCCCTTCAAGACCGTCGATGACCTGATCAAGTACGCCAAGGCCAACCCGGGCAAACTGAACTATGGATCGGCCGGCAGCGGCGCTTCGCATCATCTGGCCGGTGAATTGTTCAAACGCACCGCCGGCGTGGATATCGTGCATGTGCCGTACAAAGGCATCGGGCCGATGATGACCGACCTGGTCGGGGGCACCGTTGATTTCGCCTTTGACGGGCTCGCCTCATCGAGCGCGCAAATCAAGGGCGGCAAGCTGATTCCGCTCGCCGTCACTTCAGAGAAGCGCAATGCGCTGCTGCCCGATGTCCCGACCATGGTCGAACTGGGCTACAAGGATTTCACCATGACCACCTGGTATGCCGTCTGGGGAATCAAGGGAACGCCGCAACCGATCCTCGACAAGATGCACGCCGAGACCTTGAAGATCCTCGCCGACCCGGATGTGAAGAAAATCTGGGACATGGCCGGCGCGACCGCCGGCGGTCAATCGCCCAAAGAATTCGCGACGTTCATTTCCGCCGAGATCGCCAAGTGGGGCAAAGTCATCAAGGACGCAAACATCAAGATCGACAATTGAAAGTCAAGCACGGGTGAGGATGAGTGGGCACATGAGTCAGGCCCCGCGGCCTGACGAATGGCTCACGAATCCGAGCCCCATGCAGGGGGCGAGGTGGAGGGCCATAAATGACTGGGAAGGCGCACCAGTGCTTGATTTGTACCATTGATAAATGGTCGAAACCTGAAAAGCTTGTCATCCCCGCGCACGCGGGGATCCATTTTTCAACGCAGATCAGTGATTTACGAAAATTGGATTCCCGCATGCGCGGGAATGACAGGGATTTTAGAAGTTTCCCCATTGGGGCTCAGCGTGCAGGTCAGGTTGCCGCAGGCTAACTGACGATCCAACAATCCCGGCACGACACCGTCGGGTAGCCTGCGGCAACCCGACCTTCGGCACCGGTCTCAGGCTGAATTGTTGTACTGCCATACGATTACGTAATACCCAATGGAAGCGCAATCACCCCGGCCGCCGCGCAAAAGCCCTTGCGCGATCAAGTATCACCGCCAATTTCACCCACAAAAGAAACCATCCACAGGGAGCCTTCAGATGACCACACCAATCCGCAACACAGATTCTTTTGCCCCCCGCCGCCTCCGCCGCGCCGTCCTGCTGGCAATCTATGGCGTCACCACCATTCCGGCCGCCTTCGCCCAGACCGCCACAACGGCGCCCGCAAAGGCCGAGCCCACGGTCATCGAAACCATCAACGTGGTCGGTTCGCGCCGCGCCAGCGCCTCGTCCACCGATACGCCGGTGCCGGTCGATTTCATTCCCATGACCAAGGTCGCAGAACAAGGCGGGCAATTCGACCTGGCGCAGTCGCTGCAATACATTTCGCCGTCGTTCAATTCCACCCGCCAGACCGGTGCCGACGGCGCTGACCTGATCGATTCCGCCGCGCTGCGCGGTCTCGGCTCGGACCAGACGCTGGTGCTGGTCAACGGCAAGCGGCGGCATACGGTGTCGCTGGTAAACCTGTTTGGCGCGCGCAACCGCGGCAATACCGGCACCGACATGAATGGCATCCCGCTGCTGGCGATCGATAGCGTACAGGTGCTGCGCGATGGCGCCGCCGCGCAGTATGGCTCGGATGCCATCGCCGGCGTGATCGATATCGGCCTCAAAAAACGGCTGGGCTGTGAAACCGTGTTTGGTTATGGCCAGTATTCCGAGGGCGACGGCAAGAATTTCCTGGCCTCCGCCTATTGCGGCTTGCAGGTCGGTGAGAAAGGCGTCATTGCCGTCACCGCCGAATATCTGGATCGTGGCCGCTCCAATCGCGCCGAAGAAGGCAATCCGCGCATCATCGGCGACACCGAGTCAAAGAACGCCACCATTTACGTCAACGGTGAACTGCCCACCAGCAATACCGGCAAGTTCTATTTCACGCTCGGCAACCAGACCCGCGAGGCATCCTCCGCCGCATTCGCGCGCGGCGGCATCGGCTCCGGAGACATCCCGTCGCGCAATTCGGCGGCGATGTATCCCGACGGCTTCGTTCCCTTCATCGACGGCGATATCGACGACCGCTACATGATCCTCGGCTATCGCGGGCAAGTCGGCGATTGGAACACCGACCTCTCGCAGACTTATGGCTACAACCGGCTGCGCTACAACATCAACAACACGATCAACGCGTCGCTTGCCAACAAGGACCTGCTGGCAGGTGGCAAGGGCGTCAGCGCGAAAGCTTTTGACGCGGGTGGTTTCTCGTTCGAGCAACTGACCACCAATTTCGACATGAGCCGGTTCTACTCGACCGTCGCGCAGGGCATGAACCTCGCCTTTGGCGCCGAGTACCGGAGTGAGAATTACCAGATCATTGCGGGCGAGAGCGGCTCCTACGTCGATGCCGACGGCGTCGGCTTCGGCGGCAATGCCGGGAGCCAGGGCTTCCCCGGTTTTCAGCCGGGCGACCAGACCGATCGCAGCCGCCACAGTGTGGCGGCATACGTCGATGTCGAAACCGATTTCACCGCGCAATTCAAGACCCAGGCCGCCCTGCGCTACGAGAAATTCAGCGACTTCGGCTCGACACTGACCGGCAAGCTGGCCGCGAGTTACAAGGTTGACGATCAACTGCTGTTCCGCGGTTCGGCCAGCACCGGCTTCCGCGCGCCCTCCTTGCAGCAGGTTTATTTCTCCTCGACCTTTACCGACTTCATCAGCGGCGTGCCGCTGGACGTGGTGCTGGCGCCCAATGGCGGTTCGATCGCGAACGCCGCCGGCATTCCCAAACTCAAGGAAGAAACGTCGCGCAATTTCTCGCTCGGCCTGACCTGGAGCCCGACGCGGGTACTGTCGGTCACGGCCGACCTGTATCGCATCGACATCGACGACCGCATTGTCCTCTCGGGCCGCTTTGATGAAAATAATTACCCGGCGCTGGGCTCGATCCTGTCCGGATTGGGTGTCGGCCAGGCGCAGTTCTTCGTCAACTCGGTCAATACCCAGACCCAGGGCGTCGACCTGACCGTCTCGCACCGGGGCGATGTCGGCCCGGGCAAGCTATCGACTTATCTCGCCATGAATTACAGCAAGACCGAAGTTACCGGCATCAAGGCGCCGGCCTCTTTGGCCGGCTTCGAGGACGTGCTGCTATCGGAGCGCGAACGCCTGTTCATTGAACAAGGCGGTCCGCGCAGCAAGGCGACGCTGGGATTTGACTACCTGACCGGTGCGTTTGAAACCGACTTGAAAATCATCTACTTTGGCCGGCAGACGCTGGGCA
>JANNGY010000493.1:0-1900 GCA_031404095.1 Betaproteobacteria bacterium
TGCATCTTCGCGGGTGACGCCGAACTCGCGCGCAACGTTGTCTCCTGTTTCCGGCATCGTGTCCGCGCCGTAACGTTCGATCGCGCGCGGATTGGGAAAGCGTGCTCCCATGGTGGTGTCGAAGGTCCTCATTTCGCGCTGATAAGCGCTCTCGGCCTTGGCCACGACAAACGGTGCGCGGCTCATGCTTTCCACGCCACCGGCCAAATACAACTCGCCTTCGCCGGCCGTAATCGCGCGTGCCGCGTCCAGCACGGCGGCCAATCCGCTCGCGCACAGGCGGTTGACGGTCTGGCCGGGAAGGGTGACCGGCAGGCCGGCGATGAGGACGGCATTGCGCGCAATGTTCCGGCTATCCTCACCGGCCTGGTTGGTGCAGCCGATGATCACGTCTTCGATTTGCTCGACCGGAAATACGCAACGCGCCGTCAGCGCCGCCAATACGCCGGCCAGCAGATCATCGGGGCGCACGCCCGCCAGCTTTCCGGCGTGGCGGCCGAACGGCGTACGTAGGCCGTCGTAAATGTAGGCATCAAGCATGGCAGATCCTCAGGCGGCGTCGGCGGCCAACAAAGAAATTCCCAGGCGCGCGCGTCGCTTCAGCCAGGGGCTCGGGCGATAGCGCGGATCGCCATAAAAATCCTGCAACGCTTCGAGGATGGCGAGTATGGTGCCGGCGCCGACCGCATCACCCATGGCCAGCGGCCCCTGACGATAACCGAGCCCCAGCGTCACCGCCAGATCGATATCCTGTGGTGTGGCGATGCCTTGCTGCGCCATATCGCAGGCGACGTTGACGATATGGGCGATGACGCGTTGCGCGACCATTCCCGCGCTATCGTGAATCATGGACGCCGGCACGCCATCGGCCTGGAACAGCCCGAGCGCGGCCTCGCACATGGCGGGCGTGGTGAGGGGCGTGGCCATCAGCGTGCGATGGGTGGTGGTGCCGAACAGCGCATCAAAGGCAATGGTGCGGCGCGGATTGAGCTGCTCGTCGACGGCGCGGCTAGTGGCGTCACCGCCCAGCGGCGTGACGATGCAGAGTGACTCTTCGGATGGTTGATCACCGGTGTCGAGTGTTCCGCCCAGGTCCCAGACCAGGAAAGTGACCAGTGCGTGCGCCTCGGGAAAATGGCGGCTCACCCACACTTTTGCCGGCCGTGCATCCGGTGGCGCCGCAGGCACCATCGCCTGCTGCCTGCCATCCGCGTATTGGTAAAACCCTTCTCCGGATTTGCGTCCCAGCAGCCCCGCGAGCTTGCGCTGCAATAACATCGGCGTCGGCCGAAAGCGCGGCTCTTCGTAGAACTGGTGATAAATCGAATCCATCACTGGTTGAGAAACATCAAGTCCGGTCAGGTCCATCAATTCGAAAGGGCCCATGCGGAACCCCGCGCCATCTCGCAGGATACGGTCGATGGTGTGAAATTCCGCGATGTTCTCGCTGAGGATTCGCAATGCCTCGGTGCCATAACCACGCCCGGCGTGATTGACGATGAAACCGGGCGTGTCCATTGCGCGCACCGGCGTGTGGCCCATTTTCCGCGCCAGGGCCGTGAGCAGTTCGCCGACCCGCGTCTCGGTCCTCACGCCATCGATGACCTCGACGATTTTCATCAGCGGCACCGGCGAAAAGAAATGGAATCCGCCAACGCGTCCGGGCAAAGCACATGCGGCGGCAATGGCGGTGACCGACAGCGAGGAAGTATTGGTTGCCAGCACGCAAGTCGCACTGACCACTTTTTCCAGTTTCCGGAATGTCTCGCGCTTGGCCTCGAGGTCCTCGATGATGGCCTCGATGACGATATTACAGACGGCGAGCTCATCAAGGCTTTCGACTGGTTGAATCAGATCGAGCGCATTCGCCGCCGCCTCATCCGCCATCTTGCCCTTGGCC
>JANNGY010000494.1:0-2414 GCA_031404095.1 Betaproteobacteria bacterium
CTTTGCCCAATGGCACGGTGATCGACTACCTGATCGATGGCCAGAATCGACGCATCGGCAAGAAACTGAACGGCGCGCTGGTGCAAGCCTTCCTGTACCAGGGTTCGTTGCGCCCCATTGCCGAACTGGATGGTAGCAACGCAGTCGTCAGCCGCTTTGTGTATGGCACTCACATCAATGTGCCTGACTACCTGGTCAAGGGCGGCATCACCTATCGGATCATCACCGATCAGCTTGGCAGTCCTCGACTGGTGGTGGATGTGGCAACCGGTACGGTGGCGCAGCGCATCGACTACGACGAGTTTGGACAAGTGTTGAACGATACCAGCCCGGGCTTCCAGCCATTCGGATTTGCGGGTGGTTTATACGACAAGGATACAAGGCTGGTGCGCTTTGGCGCGCGCGATTACGACGCAGAAACGGGTCGTTGGACGGCGAAGGATCCGATTGCGTTTGCCGGCAGGGACACCAATTTGTTCGCCTACGTGAGCAACGATCCGGTGAATTTCATTGATAGCACCGGGCTGAAGGGAGTTCCCGTCGGCGGGTGCCTGACGATAAAGTCAAAAGATGTCAGATTGTTGAGTAAACCCAAGGCTGGCTCGGAACCGGTGCTCAGAGAATTTCTCGCGCCAGGAGATAGAGTGAGATGGCGCGGATACGATCAAGCGACGGGGTTTGACCGCATTGAAGTGACGTTGCCCGGAGGCGGAACGGTTGAGGGATATGTCTTACGGCAAAACCTGCAGACCAGTCCGGTACTGGCGGAAATGGACGCAAGTTCGGGCAAGCCCATGTCGAGCCAGGCGTTTGCTTCTTCGGGCGCGGGTACAAAAGGGTAACAACGCGCGGCACGTTGGGCAGTCGAGGTTAAATGGGGTCACCATTATCCTTGGTGCTTGAGTTTGCAAGCATGGTGCCGGTAAGCCCACTAACCAGTAACCGGCCACCGAAAACCTTGTACTTGCCATATCGAGTCAAAGAAGATATGCTTTTGTCATATCTTTTCTTGGGGCTAACTCGTGGATACCGCAAAAATATTCTGGTCTGGCCGGTCTCAAGCGGTGCGATTGCCAAAAGAGTATCGCTTGGCGTCCGACGAGGTGCGCATCCGCAAACATGGCAACGCTCTCATCCTGGAACCGGTCGCCGATTCGTGGGCTTGGCTGGATACTCTGCAAGGGCAGCTTGACGCGGATGCCGCCAGCGCCGCGCTGGAAGAAGTCGCGCCGCAGACCCGCGCAAAGCTGGACAAGTTGTTTCGCTAGATGTCTCGCTACTTGCTCGATACCAACGCGATCATTGCGCTGCTGGGCGCTGCAACGCGCGCGAAGGCTGCAATCTCGCGACGTGTTCGCGCCCACAATCCGCGCGACATTTTGCTGTCGTCGTTGGTCATGCACGAGTTGTTTTTTGGCGCGTTCAAAAGCGGACGCGTTGCGCCCAATGTGGCGCTCGTCAATGGAATCGCGCTTGAGGTGTTGGCGTTCGACAAGGAGGACGCTCGCGCGTCAGGTGAAATCCGCGCATTGCTCGCGAAGAATGGCAGGCCTATTGGCCCCTATGATGTTTTGATTGCGGGGCAGGCTAGAGCACGCGACTTGATTCTAGTCACGCATAACGTTCGCGAGTTTAGTCGTGTGCCGGACCTATTGATTGAGGATTGGGAAAAACGGTCGTAGCGTCGCAACTCGGGCGTGCGTATGGCGATGCCGGCGACAAATGGGACAAATGGCGCAGACACTGAGGTTTACCAGGAGATCTTTCCAAAGCGGGATTGGATCTCGATGTTGAAGGTGCGCCGAAAATTGGTGGCGGCGCGGTAAAAGGGGGGCATGCTGCCCCCCGAACGCGGCGACCGTTCCGGCAACCCGTTAAAACGGCGCGTTGTCCTCCTCACCTCGATCTCGCCGTACCCGCTGCGACGCCGCCTCGAGCATCGCCTTCACGTCATCACCATACGACCGCATCAGCACCTCGCGCAATTGATCGAGAAACTCGATCAGCGTGAGCGGTCGCCACGGACGTATGCACCCGGGAAGAATACGCACTGTGCCGTGACAATCACATCATCACGCGCATCCTGCCGTATTACCTGGGGGTGAAGCGTCAGGCGGAACTGTTGGGTATCGCCGGCAACGCAACCACGCTGCCACCGGCCTGGCTGCAGGACGCGGAAGCGGCACTAGCGCGCATTTCCAGCCATAAATGCCGTAGGCACCTTGCCAGTGCTTGTGCTGCTACATCGCCCCAATCGGATTGCGCATCACACCAATGCCTTCGATCTCGGTCTCGAGCAAATCGCCGTCCTTCATGAATTCCGGCGGCGTGCGCGCGAAGCCGACGCCTTCCGGCGTGCCGGTGGATATCACGTCGCCGGGCTCCAGCGTCTGCCCGATTGACAGGTCGTGAAT
>JANNGY010000495.1:0-10800 GCA_031404095.1 Betaproteobacteria bacterium
TCTCGAACGCGACCCCATGAAATATGCAGGCTAGCGCGTGGGGCAGGCGGCGGGTAGCTTTTGGCGCCGTCGCGGTCGCAGGCGGCCTGGCGTTTCTCATTACGCCTCAATTCAGCGCCGAACAATTGGTTCGGCCGGTGCCGGTCGCCAAGCCCGCCGAAAAGCCCACCGCTAAGCCCGCCGACAAGCCGGCGGATGGAGTACTGGCCGTCACGGCGACTCCCGTCACCCCAATCCCCCCAATCCCCCCAATCCCCCGCTTCGCCGATTTCGGCAGCGAGAAAGCGTCGGCCGATGCGCGGCACATCGCAGACTGGGTCGTCGACTCACGCGACAACGCACGCATGGACTTCATCATCGTCGACAAGAAATACGCCAGGATCTATGCCTTTGATGCCGAGGGGCGCCTTCGCGGCGCGAGCCCGGTCCTGCTCGGCGCGGCGCGTGGCGATGAATCCGTTCCGGGCATTGGCACGCGGCCGATGGCGCAGGTAAGGCCGGCGGAACGCACAACGCCGGCCGGCCGCTTTGTGGCTGAACGCGGGCGCAACGCGGAAGGCGAGGACGTGGTATGGGTGGACTACGACGCGGCCGTCTCGATCCACCGTGTTCGCCCCGGTAATGGCAAAGAGCGCCGGCTGGAGCGGCTCGTTACGCCGACAATTTCGGACAATCGCATTTCCTACGGCTGTATCAACGTGCCGGTCGCTTTCTACGAGTCCCGCATTCGCCCGGTGTTCGCCACGCGTCGCGCGCTCGTTTATGTGCTCCCCGAGATCAAGGACGCGCAGCAGGTATTTGGATCCTACGATGTGGAGCTGCCGAACACGCGGATATCGCCGTGACTTGTTCAGTGACCCGCGCAGTGACCCGCGCAGTGACCCTTAAAGGCTCGCATTTTCGCCGCGGCTCCCCGCCGGAAGCTCGGTATTCAACGCCGGCATGATGCGCACGGCCGCAGGCGGCACTTGATCTTTCCTGCTCAGCCCAGCAGCGCGGCGTAAGTCCGCCGGTCCACCGCGTAGCAGGAACAGGCGGCCGCTTCGAGCCCCTTGCGATCGATCGACCACCAGCATCTGGCCGCGGTGATAATCGACCAGCCCGGCGCGTTTCAGCTCGCTGGCGGCATTGGTGATGCCGACGCGGCGAACGCCGAGCATGTACGCCAGGAATTCATGCGTCACCCTGAAGCTTTTGCTATGGGCGCGGTCCTGGCTCATCAACAGCCAGCGCGCGAGGCGCGGGCCAATCAGGTGATATCGCAGGCAGCCGGCGGACTCGGCCATCTGGCCCAGCAGCACATAAAGGTATCGGTGCAGGCCGCGTTGCAGCGCGGGGCTCAGCGCCAGTTCGCGCTTAAGCGCGCCAGCGCCAATACGCCAGGCCGTTCCTTCGCCCTGCACCAGCGCATGCAAGGGCGCCGTCGCCACCCCCAGCGCCAACTGCGCGCCGAGCATGCCCTCGCGACCCACCATGCCGAGTTCGAGCCCCGGGTTGCCGTCGATATTCATCACCAGCGAGATGAATCCCTCGACCGGGAAATAGGCATAGGACGTCGGCTTGCCGGGTTCGGCAAGTACTTCCGACAGCACCAGCGAAACCGGCTTGCACAGCGCAAGCAGGCGCTGGCGATCCTTGCGCGGCAGGAGTTCTATCAGGCGGTTCTCGATGGTGGCCAAAGGGGCGCCTCCGGGTTGGTGATGAACTTGGCAGGCGATGGGAAAACCAGCGTTCGCGCGGCCATCGGGCAATTCACCCGGCGGTTAGACTCTACTTGTGCCGCTCACGGCTGACCGTCTGGCAGCGCACATTGCGGTCATTGCATGGCGCAGCTCGCGGTTTCCATCAACCGGTGCGCGGCATGATGGACAACAGCCGGTCGTTTTCTCTCATGGCCACCGCTTGGCACTCGCATGGGCAGCAGCCGGTCGTACTCTTTCTTGGCCACGGCGTAACATTCGCAGGTGCGCTGTTCAAGGCGTGGGCGATCGAGCACTTCGATATGCCCGCGGGTATAGCGGATCACGCCGTCGTGCTGCAGCCTGAGTGCGGCGGCGGTGACGCCTTCGCGCCGCACGCCGAGCAGGTTGGCGAGCAGTTGCTGGGTCATCGGCAATTCGTCGGTGGTCAGCCGGTCCAGCCCCAGCAGCAGGCGGCGGCAGATTTGCTGGTCGATCGAGTGGTAACGGTTGCACATCGCGGTCTGCGCAACCTGGGCAATCATCGCCTGCATGTAGCGCAACAGCACACCCAGCACCGGGCCCGAGCGGGCAACCACATTCCTTGCCTCTTGCGCGCGCAGCCGATAGCTATGCCCGGCGTGTTGCACCACCGCCAGGTTGGGCGTGGCGTTGCCGCCCATGAACAGAGAAATGCCGACCACACCATCGTTGCCGACGACGGCGATCTCGGAAGAGGAGCCTTCCTGCGTGAGGTAGAGCAGGGACACGATGGCCGTGGTCGGGAAATACACATAGGCCGGTGTGCTGCCCGATTCGCAAAGCACCTCGCCGCGGGCAAGGTCCACTGACTCAAGCTGCGTGCGCCAGCGACCCCATTCCGCGACGGGCAACGCCGCCAGCAACTGGTTCTGTCGAGAATCGGTGGGCTGGCGGGGCAGTGTGTTCATAAGGGCTCGCAGTGTGCGCGTTGTGTGCGCTAATGCACCATGATCCCGGCACGCCGCGCCTTCAGCTATCGGCGGCCGCCGGTTGCGGACGTAGGCGCTGTCCTACTGGCGCTACCGGCGCTACCGGCGCGCGTGTCATGCCAATTCAATATTCGCCTGGTCATGGCGCGGCGGCGGCAGGCAAGCGATCGAAACGCGGCGCCTGGGGATGTGCCTACCCTGCCCGGCAGGGCGCCGCCGGCAGGACGCATAGCGTTTTTGTCGTGGCGAATTGCTCTGTTAGGTACCGCACAGAGGGCACGGTGACTTACGCGCATCCTTGCCCAGTACTGATGGCTGCGGAAATCCTTCCCACTCGACCATCGGCACGGCCCTGGAGTCCCGCATGAAAACGCAGGTCAAGATATTTCCATTCAAGCATCTCATCGTGCTCGACGCCGACGGGACCATGGATCTCGCGGCATCGAAAGCCGCCCTGCAACTACTGGTCACGAACCCGGGTTTCGAATCCAGCCGCGAAGTGTTGCTTGATCTGCGGGGGGTCGAATGCGAGTTGTCCACGGCCGACATCTTTGACGTTGCCGTGTTCATGTCGCACACAATTGCCGCCCATCACGTCTCGCCGAGGATCGCCGTGCTGGTCGCCGAACACCAATCCGGGCATCTGGCGTTCAACAAAGCCCAGTTTCTTGAGCTGTGCGCGGACAACCGGGGGCTCAATGTCCGTGCGTTTGAGGATTACAAGGAGGCTGATGGTTGGCTGAGTTCACATCAAGCCGACGAACCGCGTTGTGTGACGACGCTGCCGGGAATCTTGTCGGTCTTTCCGGACGTTGCGGCGAAAATCGCCGTCGCCTGATTAGACACAGCGTCACCGTTCGGGCCCGGCCGCCTTGCGAAAGTGCGGAATTGTGGCCAACAGGATTATAAACACAAGCACTGGTGCGGCTCTCGTGGCAAAAAAGCCTCAAGAGCCGCGCCAGTGCTTGTGTTTTGCTCCGGGGACTTCTATTTACCTCCGTTCGTGCTGAGGTATCGAAGCACTTGTGGGCTAAGTTATTGATTCAATGCGGCCCATCTGGCCCTTCGATACCTCAGAGCCTGCCCCCGCATGCTTGAAGCGGGGGGCGAACGGAAATGAGGTTTCGAGATGTTCCCTCCGGGGAACTTCTCGAAATCCCAAAAATTTGTCATCCCCGCGAAAGCGGGGATCCAAATCTCTACGCACATCAGTATCTTACGAAAACATGGATTCCCGCATGCGCGGGAATGACAGGGTTTTTAGATGTTCCCTCCGGGGAACTTCTCGAAATCCCAAAAAATTTGTCATCCCCGCGAAAGCGGGGATCCAAATCTCTACGCACATCAGTATCTTTCGAAAACATGGATTCCCGCGCGGGCGACTGCCCGGTCTATCCTGAGCCCGTCGAAGGGCGGGAATGACAGGGTTATTAGAAGTTCCCTCCGACTCAGGCAAAGTGCGGCGCATGAATGGCGGACGGCACGGGACGCAGCGCCCATGGGCCGGGCATCGGCAGTGACGGCGCCGGCTCGACGACCGCATTCGGCTGGGCAACATGAAAGTAAAGGCTTCCCATGGCGGTCGAGACCGCTTTCTGCCTGTTACGCGAGGCGTCGAATTCAACCGGGTCGAATGAGATGCGTTCGATGCTCACCACCGGCCGCAGGCAACGCACGTTGCCGAACAGGGTGGCAAACGACACGTCGGCGGCATCGCGCCCGGTGCCGATGCGGATGAGGTTAATCACCTCGGTCAGGCCGGTGGGGTCAAACAGATACCAGCGCTGGCCGAGAAACACTTCAACGTAGGCGTGAAAATCGGTTGGCCCAAGTGCCGCGTCGGCGCCGTAGTCGACCCCGGTCACATAACGGGCCGGGATGTTCAGGGCGCGGCATATGGCAATCATCAAGTGCGCGTAATCCCGGCACACCCCGACTCGCGAGCTAAAGGTCTGCATGGCACAGGTCGTCGCGTCCGAGGCGCCCGAAGCGAAGCGCACATGCTGCGTGACCCAATCGCCAATCGCCGCGACGCGCGCATAGCCCGGCTCGACATTGCCGAACATGGCGGTGGCCACATCGCGCATCCGGTCCGACGGGCAATAACGGCTGGGCAGGATATAGGGTACGACCTCCGAGGGCATGCTGCGTATGTCCCGCTCGCGGATGCCGGCGGGATCGTCAATCACGTGATCGAGCTCGACCGTCCCGCGGTAACGGACCAAGAGCGGACCGCCGTCGGCGTACAGCCGGTTGATGCGATTGGCCGTGGCCGGATCCGTGAAGGTATAGGACGGAGTGGCGCCTTCGACCTCCAGGATTTCGGTCAGTACGCGCTGGGCGCGGGTGCGCGCCGGACAGATGTTGAGCACGAAGTCACTCTGGCCTTGTGCTTCATATTTCAATTCAACCTGATAGTCCATGCGAATCATGCGATTTCTCTCCCTGAGAAGTGGTGCCGGTGCGCGCGCCCGGCGATTTTCCTGCTGCCTGGTCACCGCCGGTGAATAGCCTTTAAGGGCGATTGGCGCGATCCGCCTCGAAGTCAAACGGTGGAAATTCGTCCCATAATTCGTCCTGCAAGAAGTTTCATCGGGTCAATGTCCGTGTGTTGTTTGCCCTGCGATCCGAAGCCGTGCTGCGGCCAGCGCGAAGGGGTCGAAGGAGGCCGCGCGAATTCATTGTTGGAATGATCGTATCGCGCGGCGTCCATTCAAGTGATCGGACAAGCGAGGGTCCGGCTGTAGGACGCTTGCCGACGTCACGCGACCCTTGCGTTGCGTGCGCCGATTTGCCGGCAATTGAACTGTTTCATGGCCTGCGCATCGGCGCAAAGGCTTTGCCGGTATGTTCGCCAGCGGACAGAACGCCGGCGGCGGCGGTGTATAGTCGATTCGGCTTGCATGCGTCGCCTGCATGATCCATGCGTGACCCCTTCCATTGCGATTTGCCGACCCCATGCCGCCACCGATGTCGATTTCAAACGTGTCCCGCCCATGAAACGCCATCTGCTTGAAATCCTGTACGAAAAACTGCTATCGCGGCTTGGGCTGGCATTGCTGGTGCTGGCGCTGCTCGTCAATGTCGGCGCGTTGCTGGCGGTGAATAGGGGCGTCGATGCGCTGGACAGGGCGCGCGCGTGGGCCGAACATTCGCGCGACTTGATGACCGTGATCCTGGGCGTCCAGTCCATGATGTATGAGAATGACAGTGCCCAGCGGGGGTTTCTGTACACGCAGCGCGAGGACTACCTCGCTCCCTTGAAAGAGAACAAGGATCGGGTGTCCGCCAAACTCGCGGCCTTGAGCAAACAGGTCGCTGACAACCCGGCACAGGTAAAATTGATCGAGCAGGTGTCCGAGCTGGCGAAAGCCAGAATCGCCCTGCAGGACAAGACCATTGCCCTGCAGCACATGGGCCGGCAGGATGCCGCGCGCGAGATCGTGATGAGCGATCAGGGCAAGGTCTTGATGGAGGAGATCGACCGGACCGTCGCCACGTTTCTGACTCATGAAGAGCAGCAGAGGCGGGAACGAACCGGGAAGAGCGCCGATATCCAGCTCGCGATTCGCTGGGGATTCGCCATCATCCTGTTCATCAACGCCATGATGATACTGGCCGGCGCCGTGACCATCATGCGCGGCATGGCGCGCGAGGCGGACCGCGATCGCATGGACCTGGTGCATGAGGACCAGCGCACGGCGGCCGAAGAGGTTCGTCACGTCGAACGGGCCGCAGCGGAAGTAGTGCGTGAGGACCAGCGCACGGCGGCCGAGGTAGTGCGTCACGACGAACGCACGGCGGCCGAAGAGGTTCGCCAGGACGAACGGGCCGCGGCGGAAGTGGTGCGTGAGGACGAGCGCGCGGCCACATCGGCATACGAGGTAGTGCAGCGCGCGGCGGAGTTGCGGGCGTTATCCGCTCACCTGCTGCGCGTCCAGGAAGAAGAACGCCGCACCATCGCCCGCGAGCTGCACGACGAGCTGGGCGGCACCCTGTCGGCGGTCAAGATGGACATCCTCATGGGTCGTGATGCGGCCGCCAAGCGAAGCGACGAGAAATCGGCCGCCCGCTTGCAGCGCGGACTCACCGCCATCGATAGCGCCGTTCAGTTCGTCCGCCGCCTGATCGAGGACCTGCGTCCGACCTTGCTCGACAATCTCGGCCTGGAAGCGGCGTTGCGATCGATGACCGAGCAGTTCAGCGAGCGCACCAGCGTGCAATGCGCGATCGTGCTGCCCGACGGCGAATTGAACCTCACCTCGGCGCAATCGACGGCCTTGTACCGGGTTTGCCAGGAGGCGCTGACCAACATCATGAAGTACGCCAAGGCAACGCATGTGTCCATTACTCTGGCCAGCGATGGGACGCTTTGGTCGCTGGTTCTTGCCGACAATGGCGTCGGCCTGGACGCGACAAAACAGCACCGCGCCATTTCGCACGGGCTGCTTGGCATGCGCGAGCGCATGGTCGCGCTCGGCGGCACCTTCGATATCCGTGGCGCCAAGGGACACGGCACCACGCTCACCGCGACCTTCCCGGTGGAGGCCGCCGAAACGCCCGACCCGTAGGGGCTTGTTGAAATTCGACATACTCATTTTTGGCATGCCGACAGTCAGGCACTTCTCCCTTTGAAAAAGGGGTGAAGCAGGGGTTGCGCACCGCATGCGGTGTGCCTGCTGAACGGTGGCCCGATGCAGCGGGCCATGCGCCCCGCAAGGGATTGAGAGGGATTTGCGACATTTGAGTGGCTGGACACACCGAAAATCCCCCTCAATCCTTGCAGGACGCACCCGCCACTGCATTGGCGGGCCGTTCAGCAGGCGCGAAGCATGCTTCGCGAATCCCCTGCTTCACCCCCTTCATCGAAGGGGGAGGAGGTTGGCAATGATCGGAGCCTGTCGAATTTCAACAAGCCTGCGGGGCTCTACTCGCGGCCCTTGCTGCGTCCGGCTGGGCGCCATCCTCGTCCGCGATAGTCCTACATCAAATCAGACGCCCGTCCGATAACGGCGTCCGGTCTCGCGCCCTACGATGGCTGCATGAAACAGAATATCAGCGAGGGCGCGACATGAAGAACATGAAGTATTTGGCGATCTTCGCCGGAATCACTTTGTGCGCCGGCATCGTCGTGCTCCTGCTGAGTGCAAACCCCGTCATTGCGACCATCGGTTCGATCTTTATCGCCGTCTCGACGATGGGATTTGCCGCCACCGCAACGACGTATGTGATGGAACAGTCTGTTGCCGCGCTGGCGCTCCGCAATGAGGATTTTCACTGGCATTGAGTGCGGCTGTCGCACTGCGCGGTAACCGCCGCCAGGCACACTGCCAAGACGCCCGCCACGCCGGCAAATACTGCTGCGTGGGTCGCAACAACGTGGCAACAACGCGCCAACAACGTGGCAGCCCTGTAAATAAACGATAGCCCGATAACCCGACGAAAGAGATCTCAACATGAAACAACTCATCATTTCCGCCATGATCGCTTCCACCCTGATGCTGGGCGCCTGCGCCACCCGTGGCGACAGCAGCCCGGTCTATACCAACAGCAATTCGCAGCGCATCCAGTATGGCTATGTCGAGGATATCGGCTATGTGCAAAGCAACGGCGGCAGCAGTGGCGGTGGCGCCATTGTCGGCGGCATCATCGGCGGTGTTGTCGGCCACCAGATCGGCAGTGGCCGCGGCAATACGGCAGCGACCGTGGTCGGCGCGGTCGGTGGCGCCGTGATCGGCAATGAAGTCGAGAAGAACCGCAATGTCAGCGACCGCATTGAAGTCCGCGTGCGCCTCGACAACGGCAGCCGCGTCACCTACACGCAGGAAAGCCCGCGCGATTTCAGCAATGGCGATCGCGTTCGTATCGAGGATGGCCGCGTATTTCGTGGATAGCGTGGCTAGCGCACCTACCGACACAAGGAGTCTCACATGAACTGGGATCAAATCGAAGGCGACTGGAAACAGATGAAGGGCAAAGTAAAGGAGCAATGGGGCAAGCTCACCGATGATCAGCTCGACGTGATCGGCGGCAAGCGCGACCAGCTCATCGGCACCATCCAGGCTCAATACGGCTACACCAAGGAACGCGTCGTGCAGGAACTTGATCGCTGGACGAAAGACCACAAATCGTCTAATCCCGAGCGTCCTTCCAAGCACTGATCCGCGCATTCCGCCAACTGGCACCGCGCGACAGACCGGCATGACCGGCCCGCGCACCATTTACCCACCAACTCAGCACTTGCTGAACCACAAAGGAAACGCCATGAAGATGAAACTGACCAATGTCCTGCTCGCCGCCGCGCTTTGCGCGACCGGTATTACCGCACACGCCGCCATTACCAAGGCTGAACACAAGGCAGCACTCGAGAACGCCGAGATGTCGTTCAAGTCCGCCAAAGCCACCTGCGCATCACTGGCCGGCAATGCCAAAGACGTCTGCATCGCCGAGGCCAAGGTGGAACGGACCTACGCGATCGCGAAGTCGGATGGCGACTTCAAGAACACGCCGAAGGCGATCTATGACGGACGCAAGGATGTCGCGACGGCCGAATACGATCTCGCCAAGGCCAAGTGCGGCGCACTGGCCGGCAATGCCAAGGACGTCTGCATAAAGGAAGCCAAAGCCGTTGAAGTCCGCGCCCAGGCCGATGCCAAGGCCGGCAACAAGATCAGCGATGCGCGTGCCGATGCATCGGACGCAAAGAATACCGCCAACTACAAGGTCGCCATCGAAAAGTGCGACACCTTTGCCAGCGATGCCAAGGATGCCTGCGTGAAAGATGCGAAAGCGCGCTTCAACAAATAATCCGGATTGATTTGTCTCCCAGTGGGGCCTTAACCAGCCTCACCTTTCACGGGCCCTAGTGGCCCGTTCTTTTTTCCGCGGGCCTTTATGGCCCGTTTTTTTATCTTGCGCGGACAATGAAAAAGGCCGCGATTTTTCGCGGCCTGGCGGCCTGGTTTGCGCTTGCCTGGAACGGCTATTTGTTCCGCTGCGCGCTGTTCTCGATTTTTTCACCGGCGCGCCCAATGTCCTTGCCGGCGCCTTCCATGGTGTTGCAAGCGGTGGTAAAGACGGCGACGCTGCATAGCGCCGCCAGGGTGAGGATGAATTTTTTCATGGCGTGACTCCGGTCGAATGATGGATAGGGCGGTGCGAAATAGCCACCTCGCTGCCTCTTCATATTGCTGCCGGACACGCCAACGCCCCATCGGCGCGACTCGCGACGTGGTGTCGGACAAACGCCGACGCACGAATCGGTTGCCGGGCCGTGACCGCCAATACGGCCGCCGCGATAATGAATGAACACTTCTTCAGGAGCAAAACATGAACATCCCGTTTCCAGTCCGCCTCGTCATGGCCGCCGCCATCGCCGGCACGATGCTGTCCGTCGCCGGCTGCGACAAGTACACCGACACTGGTCAGACGGTCGGACAGCGGCTCGATGGCGCGATCGACAAGACCAACGACGACATCGTTCGCGCCGGCGACAAGGTCGGGAAGAAAGTCGAACAGGCCGGGGCCGCGGTCGCCGGTGTCGGCGAATCGATTTCCGGCACCACGGGCGCCGCCATGGACAAGGCCGGGAGCGCGGTCTTTGCCAAGGTCGACCAGGTCGGCACCATCGTGGATGATTCGGCCATTACCGCGTCCATCAAGGCGGATCTGCTGAAGGATCCCGGCCTGAGTGCGCTCGGCATCGAGGTCAATACCGTCAAGGGCGAAGTCACCTTGAAAGGCGAAGTCTCAACGGAAGTGCGCAAACAGCGCGCCGAAGGCATTGCCAGCCACATCGTCGGCGTCAGCAAAGTCATCAACTTGTTGAAGGTCAGCGGCGCCTAGTGTACCGCTTCGTATTTGATGGCACTTAAGACAAAAATTGTTTACAGGCTCCTTCCCCCGGCAACGGGGGAAGGTTGGGATGGGGGCGATGCTTGCGAATTCACCCCCACCCCGACCCTCCCCCATTTCCATGGGGGAGGGAGCCACAAATAGCGGATTACTCGCATAAGTTCCAAACAGAGTGAAGCACTACACTAGTGTACCGCTTCGTATTTGATGGCACTTAAGACAAAAATTGTTTACAGGCTCCTTCCCCCGGCAACGGGGGACCCCCGAAAAGGGGGCGCAGAGGTTGGGATGGGGGC
>JANNGY010000496.1:0-4141 GCA_031404095.1 Betaproteobacteria bacterium
CGCAATCCGCTGATCCTCGCGCGCCTGCTGTGCGTGGCCGGGCGCGTCGAACGCCAGGGAGAAGTGGTGCACCTGATCGCCGGCAGACTCATCGACCAGACCGCGATGCTCGGCGAGCTGGATTTTCGCAGCCACGAGTTCCACTAGACTCTCCAACGGGTGGAATGCTCGCATCGCACGCACTCGAGGGGCTGAGTGAATCGCGCCGGCGCGCGCTAATGACCGGCGATACTCCGGATGAACCAAACACGTACCCACTACAGCACGCACTCACGCCCCCTGAAACCAGGCCACGGCCACAAAGCGGGGTTTTAAGCCGAGACCGTGTCGGATATTTTTACATCGACCTCGCTCCGCAGTTGATGTATGGCGTCAACAAATTGATTTAATGGAATATATTCATTCGGGCACGCACCTTGCATCAGGTATGACATTCGCTGCCACAACCTGGAGACACAACATGAAGAAAACCCTGATTGCCCTGCTTGCCCTGACTTTTTCCGGCCTGGCCACTGCAACGCCCGTCATCACTTTTGTCGCCAACTACGGCGGCAGCAGCTACTACACCGTGACAGACAATGCCGACGGCATGCTGTTGTGGACCGAGGCCCAGGCCGCCGCTACTGGCTTGGGCGGTAATCTGGTGTCCATCAATAATGCGGCCGAAGAGACTTGGCTCCGTTCGACAATCGGCGCATCAGAGCGCTTCTGGATCGGCCTGACTGACCAGGGCACTGAGGGAACTTGGGCATGGATCAGTGGCGATGCGGTGACCTACACGAACTGGAACGGTGGGGAGCCAAATTCCGGCGGAGGAAGCTACCAGGAAGACTACGCAGTGATCAACTGGGTGGGCACTGGTCAATGGAACGACCTTCCCGATACCGGTGCAGGCTTCCAGGGCGGACACCGCGGCATCATCGAGGTAACCAACGTCCCGGAACCTTCGTCGCTTGCGCTGCTCGGCCTCGGCCTGGCCGGACTCGGATTCAGCCGCCGCAAGACGCAAAAACAAGCTGCTTAGTCACTCCGTAAGGCAATCACGCAGACCCGCTTCGGCGGGTTTGTCGTTTTTGGGCTTGAGACTAACCTGCATATTGCATGGGTCGGCCCCCTTTGCCACCTTTTTCACTCTTGGCAAAGGTCAACTTTGTGAAATCCAATTTGTACTTCGAACTGCGCTGGTCCTTCGCGCTTGATAGCGAACCGCTGGCCGGAAGCCCTTCGATACGCAAGTCGTACCCTGTCCTGCGGCACTCGAAGAATCAGGGCGAACGGTACTAAATCGAACAGTATCGAGACCTGCCCCCACTTTAACGTCACGCAACTCAAGAAATTCTGCCGCGACCTCTCCGGCGCCAGCGAGCACCGGTGTCCCGACCCCTTCAACGTCCTCGTCTACTCGCTCGACAAGAAGCACTTCGCCTACTTCAAGACCAGTGAGCCCGAGCGGTGGCGTTTCAGCATAAAGGTATCGCCGGACCGCTTCGTCGAAGCGTGAACCTCCTTGCCGATCGCCGCCATTCAACTTGCAAACTCCCGGCGCGAAAGATATGGCATTAATAATCGCGGCAGATGAAATCGCGTAGTATTCGCCGATCCAAAACAGCGATAAACCACAGGGAGATTTGATGTTCTCAGTTCGAAAAATTGTCCGCCGCATCACCGCCGCGACTGTCATTGCCTGCCTTGCCGGATGTTCTACCGTCACCCGACTGGAAGGCACGGCGCCGGGCGCGACACTCGCCATCAAGGGTATTGCCCGCACCGAACTTCCCCGCACCGAGGACCTTTCATCCAAGGCGACGGGACAATACGAATTCATGGCCACCACGGCGGACGGGAAGAAACTCTATGGCCTGCTGCCGCTCAGCGTAAACGGCGGCACCATGGCCGCGAGCATTCTGTTTTTTGCGCCGGCGCTCTTCATCGGCGGATTCCGCGATGTGTTTCCGTTCTACCAGGTTGACCCGGAAAAAAATGTCGTGCGCTTCAGGAAAACGGAGGCCGAGGGATGGCGCGAATACCAGCCGATTTCCGTCGAGCGAGACCGGGCAAAGGAATACTTCGATACGCTGAAGTAGACGCACAACGCAGAATCAGGTGCCGCCATCCCTCCCGTGTATTGCACGCACGCAGCACATATTTCACGCAATGACCGACAAACACAAGCACTGGCGCGCCTCGCCAGCCACAATGCCGCCATGAGCCCCGCCAGTGCTAGAGTTTGCCGATCGCGAAGGCTATTCATCGTCGCCTCTCAATCGCAACCAACTCCTGCGTACCGTGCCCCGTGGGGTCGCTCACGCCGGCATTTCCACCACCCGCCTGGAGCCGATCCAGCGGACTTGCCACATTTGTTCCGCCGCGATTCAACACATGGGTGTAGATCATCGTAGTCTCCACATCGGCGTGTCCCAGCAATTCCTGAACGGTGCGAATGTCATAGCCATCCTCGATCAGATGTGTCGCGAAGGCATGGCGCAAAGTATGCGGTGTCGCCGGTTTATCGATGCCCGCCAGACGAAGCGCATTGCACATGGCTCGCTGCACCGATTTCTCGTCCGCGTGATGACGCCAACTTCCGGCCGTGTCCGGATCGCGCCGATTCGTCATTGATGGAAACAGGTACTGGCGGCCCCACTGCTGCCTGCCCGCCGCAATTGTGCGCACCAACGTATCCGGCGGATATGCATTCCCTGCACCGCGCGCGAGATCCAACTGATGCAACGCCTTGACTCGTTCGAGTTGCTCGCGCAATGCCAAGATTAGCGAGGCGGGCAACATGGTGACACGATCCTTGAGACCCTTACCCTCCCGAACCACGATTTCATTGCGCCCGAAATCCACATCCTTCACCTGCAAGCGCATGCACTCCATCAACCGGAGACCGGTGCCATACATCAAACGCGCCATCAGTTGCGGCGCGCCTTTCATTTGCACCAGGAGCCGTGCGACTTCCTCGCGCGTCAGGATCACGGGAAGACGCTTCGGCGCTTTCGCGCGGACCATGCCATCCATCCAGGGCAACTTCTGCCCCAGCACGTCACGATAGAGAAACAACAGTGCGCTTAGCGCCTGATTCTGCGTCGACGCCGCGACATTGCGCGCCACCGCGAGGTGGGTGAGATACGCCTCAATCTGCGAGGCGCCCATCTCGCGCGGATGCTGCCTTCCATGAAACCGGATAAATCGCTTGATCCAGTCGACGTAGGTTCTTTCCGTACGAGGACTGAAGTGTCGATATCGTATCTGCGCCCTGACCTGATCCAACAATCGCGCCGGGCGCAAATCACCTGACTGGGCATCTGATGTATTTGTGGAAATCAATTAGGGTGTGATAACCTGCGTTAATTCATTGATTATGAAGGCTTCGCCGCATGAATACTGTATTTATATACAGCTATTTTACCCCTTTTTGGACACCTAATCAGGTGTCCACTTCTAGTTAGACGGCAGAACTCCAGACGTTCGATCTAATATCAGAGAGCCGAATGAGCGACATAAACGAGTTTGCGCTACAGCAAGCCGAGGCGGCAGCCGCCAGACTGTGGGCTTTTGGTAGTGCACCCTTCCCATTCGCAAATGGTGCGGTCGTTCAAGAGCATGTCGAAATGGACGTTACGGAAACAGCCATCGCCTTCGCAATTCATCTGCGTCGTATCCTGGACAACAAGGCAATCACAACGAAGTTCACTTTGGACGAGCCGTTCAGACACTGGACGCCTGCGAAAGGTCTGGCCAAAGTGCCAGATCTCCGAGATGCTCTGAACCGTATTGTCCATGCTACGGAATTCAAAGTTGGGTTTGAGCGTTTGCCGGACAGCGCGGCGAAGATCGACGGTGGCGCCATTGGAGTTATTTATCTCCGAACCAAGACCGACAAACGAGAAGAGGCGTTGATCGATGTATTTGCATTGGCGTCGTGCTTTTTCCACAAGGTGTTACCCGTTGTGCGGCCACCAATTGCTCCTCACAAACTAAAGTTGGTTCACTGACAAGTGATTCGCACATCATTCAAGCAGCCGTCTAACTCGGCGGTCAACACGGACGCGCCAAAAGCGGCGCGCCCGTTACCTTGATCGTTAGGTTTCATGGAAAGACCTGAATCTTGTCCTCAATGTGCGAGGACATTTGAAGC
>JANNGY010000497.1:0-4605 GCA_031404095.1 Betaproteobacteria bacterium
CTGGCGCTGATAGCGGAAGGGCTTTCCAACAAGGAGATCGCCGCGCGCGTATTCGTCAGCGAAAACACCGTCAAGACTCATTCCAGCCGGCTATTCGACAAGCTCGGCGCGCGGCGCCGTACCCAGGCGGTGCAGTTGGCAAAGGAGTTCCGGTTGATTCCGTAGTCCGCCTTTTTTTGTTGGACGGAAAACCGGTTTTCGCTATTGATCTGGGAAATGATCAGCTTGGATTCGTCGTCCCAGCGAAGGCACGACCCATGTTGTTGTTCGCCGGGGGCGACGGCGGGCGTCAACTTTCGTGTGATTTCGCGCAGAATCCACCAAAATCATCCATTCGGGTGACGCGCGGGACGGCGTTCCGCCGCTAGAGTCGGCCTTCCTTAAACAACCACCAACAAGGAGTTGTCATGCGAAAAATTGTGCTGACCTTCGGACTCATTGCCGGCGCCGTGCTGTCGGTGATGATGCTGCTCACTTTCCCTTTCATGGACCGGATCGGCTTCGACAAAAGCGAGATCATCGGCTACACCACGATGGTGCTCGCCTTCCTGATGGTGTATTTCGGCATCAGGTCATACCGCGATAACGCGGCGGGCGGCAGCGTAACCTTCGGCCGCGCCTTTCTGGTCGGCCTGTTGATCACGTTCGTCGCCAGCGCCTGTTATGTGGCCACCTGGCAAGTCGTTTACCACAAGATCTCGCCCGACTTTGGCGACAAGTACATCGCTTATGCCGTGGAAAAGGCGAAGAAATCCGGTGCCTCGGACGAAAAGATCGCCGCGACGAAGAAGGAGATGACGGAAATGATGGATTTGTACAAAAACCCCCTGATCAACATCTCCATTACCTTCCTGGAGCCGTTGCCGGTCGGACTCTTGTTCACACTGGTGTCAGCGGGGGTGCTGAGCCGCAAGCGGCGAACCGGGGGCGCGGTGGCCGCGTAAATGCGGGGGAGCCTGGCGGGGCGCTCGTCGGACTCCCATTGCGCCTGCCGCATGCGTTGAGGCCGCCAGCCTAACGGTAGAACGCCTCGACGGTGCCCGTCAATTTGATCAACAGCGGGTGACCCTTGCGATCCACCTTATTGCCCACCGGCACTTTGACCCAGTGTTCACTGATGCAGTATTCCGCCACATCGACGCGCTCCCTGCCATTCAGGCGAATGCCGACGTCATGTTCGAACACCGCTGCAACATAGTGGGGGCTGCGCGGGTCAGTGGAGAGGTGGTCGGGTAGCGGAGGGGCCTGGGTTGCGTCGTTCATGGCAATGTCTTTTCGTCGATTAAGGGTTGCGGGAGCGGGTTTCTTTGGACCGCATGAATGGGAATGTAGCGATGCGTCGGCCCAATTGATTCGAAAGTATGTCGACGCTGGCTCGTGTCCGGTTGCCCGTTCCCTGACAACCGTTCGTGCGTGATGTTATGCTGATTTCGCCAGAAACTGAACCTGTTGATTTCGGCGGTAAACACCGCTGTGACGGGCGCCGGTTCCTGTCATCCATTAATGTATTGCTGCTCAACCGCGCGCCTCGCCCGAGGATTGCGCCAATCGCAAAGGGAGACTGAAATGCCTAAATTTCTCGTGCAAGTCAATTATGTCGGTGATGGCGTCAAAGGGCTTCTCAAGGATGGGGGCACGCGCCGGCGCAGCGTCGCCGACAAGGTGATCAAATCGCTGGGCGGTACGATGGAGGCCTTTTATTTTGCCTTTGGCGAAGCCGACGCTTTTGTGATCGCTGACATGCCCGATAACGCCAGCATGGCCGCGCTCGGCCTGACCTTGGGCGCCACCGGCGCCGTCGCAACCAGGACCACTGTCTTGATAACGCCGAAGGAAGTTGACGCGGCGGCCAAGAAGAAACCGGTCTACACCGCGCCCGGAAAGAAATAGGGGTCACACCTTCGGCCCTTCCGGCGGGCGGCCTGGCCTGCCGGGCCCGGGCGTTCATGATTTCGATTGCGTTACTTGAACGGGATTTGATTCGTGTCAAATCCCCGATACTTTTGCCGGTGCAAAGTCAATTGAGCCCGTATCCGCGGATACGGCCATTTTCGTTTGAGCCCGAGGAAAGTTGGTCATATGCCCCCACCCGCCCCCCGTCGTCAAAAAGTCGCTGTCAAAACCCGCACCCCGAAAGCCGCCACCCGCGTCGGCGTACGTGCCGTAGCCCGCGGAGACGTCGCGCCATCGCAAGGCAAGCGGGGAATCGAGAAATTTGTGACGGCAGAAGCGGCAGAAGCGGCACAGCGCAAGAAAGTCGCCGCCCTCGAAGTGGTGCTGGACAACGCGACGAAGGCTTCCGCGCCCGAGCGTGCGAGCAAGCTGCGCGCGATCCTGGAAGGGGCGTCGTCGGACGATTTGCGCGTTCTCCGCGGCGCCCTGTTGAACCCGGCAGGCATGGCCGCGGCCGACGACGGCAACCCCGACGAAGAACTTGCTGCCGATTGGCGCGATGGCGGCTACCCCTATCGCAACCTGATGCGGCGCGCCAGCTACGAGAAGGAGAAATTCCAATTGCAGGTCGAACTCCTCAAACTGCAGGCGTGGGCGAAAGAGTCTGGCCAGAGAATCGTGATCCTGTTCGAGGGACGCGACGCGGCCGGCAAGGGGGGCACCATCAAGCGATTCATGGAGCACCTCAACCCGCGCGGCGCGCATGTCGTCGCGCTGGAAAAACCATCGGATATGGAGCGCGGCCAGTGGTACTTCCAGCGCTACGTGCAGCATTTGCCGACGCAGGGAGAAATCGTGCTGTTTGACCGCAGCTGGTATAACCGCGCCGGCGTGGAAAAGGTGCTGGGGTTTTGCACGGATGTCGAATATGCCGAGTTCATGCGCCAGACGCCGGAGTTCGAGCGCCACCTGGTGAGAAGTGGCGTGCACCTCATCAAATTCTGGTTCAGTGTCAGCCGGAAAGAGCAGCGCCGGCGATTCAAGGAGCGCGAGGCGCATCCGCTCAAGCAATGGAAACTCAGTCCGATCGACCTGGCCTCGCTCGACAAGTGGGACGAGTACACCCGTGCAAAGGAAGCGATGTTCTTCGAAACCGACACCGCCGATTCGCCGTGGACGGTCATCAAAAGCGATTGCAAGAAACGCGCGCGTCTCAATGCGATGCGTTATGTGCTGCAAAAGCTGCCATACAAAAACAAGGACATCACCCACATCGGCAAGCTCGATCCGCTCATCATGGGCCGGGCGCACGTCGTGTACGAGCGCGGCGAGGCGCATGGCGTGATCATGTGAGGTCGCCTTTGGCGGGCGGTGAGAAGCTGGCCCCCCGGTCCTGACCGCGAGATTCATGCTCAACTCATCCCGCATGTGAACAATGAGTGACGGGGTCAAACCTGGCGGCAATGCCATGCTGCTGGCCGACACAGGGCCGTGACCCGGTGACTGCTTTTTGCCCTTGTCGAGCTCCAGGGGCTCGTTGAAATTCTGGATATCAAGTCGTTGTGAAGTATTTCATGTGGCACTTCCCCCTTTGAAAAAGGGAGAAGTGCCTGACTGTGAGCGCGCCGAAAATAATTACTTCGAATTTCGACAAATCCCTAGCCTGCATACTTCCTTTCCGCTCCCTCGATACGCCATCGCTTCCACTCCGTGAGCAGTTCTCCCAACGCGCGCCGTTCCTGCTGCAACCAGTGGCGGCTGCAGCGCGCGGCGGCCTTGGCGTCGATCCAGCAGCCGGGTTCGTTTTTCGCGGCTTCGTCGTACCAGCGTACCGCGACATCACGTTCGCCCAACTGCCAGTAGCTGACGGCCAGCGTTTGCGGCAGCCAACGGACCTGATCAGGCGCGGCCTGTCGCGCTTCTTCAAAGTGGGCCAGCGCGCAGCGGTGGTCACGCAGGTTGAACATGGCCCAGCCATAGCTCCATTGAATGCGGTCGACAGTCATGCTGCCGTCACGGCGCGTCAGTGCCCGATCAAACAGCGCCACCGTGGTGTCGCGATCATTGTTGCGCGACCTTTCCCAGGCCCGTGCGACCAGCGAGGCGGCACTTTCCGGATCGGCGGATACGACCACCCGTTCCACCGATTGCTCAGCCTCCCCGGCCTTTCCGGAAGACTGCACGGGCACCGTACGCGGCGCACAGGCGGCGCTCACGCCGGCGATGGGCGGCATAACCCTGGGTGGCGGACCGGGTGCGGCGCAGGCGGCCAGAAGCGCGGCGGCAATCAGCATCGAAACCGGACGTGTCATGCAATCCTCCTGTCGGGAATCAGCAGGGGTCGCGCCGCCGCTGCAAAGGCCGCGGGTAACACGGGATTCCCGGCAATTTCCAACGGCAGACTCTAGCATTGATGCGGCTCACCGGGCACAAATGGCTGAAAGTACCCGTGGATGCTGGTGTTCCGTTCCCGCGCTCATCGAGCAGTGCTTGTATTCACCGCCGCCCATCAGGCACCCATGCGTTTGCGTTTGCCGTTGCCCGTACCTTCGTGTATCCGCGGTTCATGCCGCCGGCGGCGGTGCTTGACAAGATCGTCGACGAAGCACGGAACAGATCACGCAGACCCATGTGAAAGTTCGGCGGGGGGTGGGGGGGCGGTTTGGGGCGGTAGCCCCGCCCCCCGGCGTGACGCGGGCAAAGGCGGCGGGC
>JANNGY010000498.1:0-5654 GCA_031404095.1 Betaproteobacteria bacterium
TTCGTGCTGGCCGGTGAGCGGCTGAAGAAAGCCGTTGCCGTCGCGGACGAAGATGCTCAGCCGTCACCGTGGGACAGGGGTGGCAAGAAGAACGAAAAGGGCAAAATTGGCGGAAAAGGCGCGCTGGAGAAAGGCGCCAAGCGCCCGACACCGCCACCGCAGATTTCCCCGGAGCCGGTGCGCGCGGCCAAGACGGAAAAGAAGATCATCACCGTGGACAGCAATAATCCGCCGACCACGCCGATGCTGGGTTTTGCAGAAGGATCCAAGGGCAAGGGTACCGCCGGTGCCGGCAAAGCCAAGGCGCCCGCCCCCGCGGCTGCCAGTCCGGCAATGCTGCCCAAGGGCGCTGTCAAGAAGGGGCCCGGCGCATTGCTGTCCCGAAAGAAGAAGTGAAACCGCAAATCATCTTCGGCTTTCACGCCGTCGGCGCGCGCCTGCGAACGCGACCCGAAAGCGTGCGCGAGATTTATGTCGATGCGAAACGCGACGACAAGCGCATGCAATCGCTGCAGGAGACTGCCAAGGGCAAGGAGCTGCGCGTCATGGCGGTGGACGGCAAGCGCCTCGACGGCATGTGCGGCACCACCCGCCACCAGGGCGTGGTGGCGATGGTGGAGCCTACCGAGTTGCCCCAGTTTGTCGACGACGTGCTGGAAGCGCTCACGGTGCCGCCGCTGTTGCTGTTGCTCGACGGTGTGACCGATCCGCATAACCTCGGCGCGTGCCTGCGGGTTGCCGATGCGGCCGGCGCGCATGCCGTCATCGCACCCAAGGACCGAAGCGTCGGCCTGACCGCTGCGGCAATGAAGGTCGCATCGGGGGCCGCCGAATCGGTGCCCTACATCACCGTCACCAATCTCGCGCGCACCTTGCGAGAGTTGAAAGACCGCGATATATGGGTTGTCGGCGCCGATGAAGAAGGCTCCACGACTCTGTTCGAAGCCAAGCTCGCTGGACCGCTGGCGTGGGTGCTGGGTGCGGAAGGCGAGGGCCTGCGGCGCCTGACGCGGGAGAACTGCGACCAGCTCGTCAGTATTCCGATGTTCGGCGCGGTGGAAAGCCTGAATGTCTCGGTGGCCTCCGGCGTGTGCCTGTTTGAAGCGCGCCGACAGCGCGAGGCGGCGGCAACGAAATAGTAAGCGTGCAGGTCGTACGACGCTGGGCACTTTAAAGTCGCTCGTCGAGCCTTTCCAAGAAAGGCAAACTCCAGCACTGGCGCGGACTTCAGGCCACAAATGGCTGGAGAAGCTTGCCAATGCTTGTTCATTGCCATTGGGAACTTCTCGAAACCTCAAAAATTCGTCATTCCAGCGAACCGCTCCAAAGGCGGCGCCGGGCTGGAATCCAGTCCGTTCGTATATTGAAGAACTTGGATGGCACTGGGTCCCAGCCGCCGCTGGGACGACGGGGTTTCTGGGAGTTACCCATCTGGAACTTCCATTGATCACGCTGTCCCAGTGGAGCCAGTCACCGCTGGCAGTATGATGATGCCCTTGCCGAACTCCGCAACTTGTTGAGGAAAATAGAGATGAACGTTTCACATTTATTGGTGGCCGTTGCCACTGGCGTATTCCTTGCCACCACTCCTGCGCTGTCACAGGGCGCTGCAGCGCCGACCGCCAAGGCCTCGCCGAAATCCGCCTCGGTCGCGGCCAAACCCGCACCCGCACCGGGAATGCAAAAAGTCGCTTCGGTCGAGGGCATTACCGAATATCGCCTCGCCAACGGCCTGCGCGTCCTGCTGTTTCCGGATCCATCGAAGCCGACCGTGACCGTCAACGTGACTTATCTGGTGGGCTCGCGCCACGAGAACTACGGCGAGACCGGCATGGCGCATTTGCTGGAGCACCTGGTGTTCAAAGGCACGCCGCGCAATCCGTCCCTTGACAAGGAATTCAACAAGCGCGGCATGCGCTCGAATGGCTCGACCTGGATCGACCGCACCAACTACTTCCAGCTGTTCCAGGCCTCGGACGATAACCTGAAGTGGGCCATCGAGATGGAAGCCGACCGCATGGTCAATTCCTTCATCGCGAAAAAAGACCTCGACTCGGAAATGACCGTGGTGCGCAATGAAATGGAAAACGGCGAGAACGCGCCGTTCAGCGTGCTATTGAAGCGGCTGCAAAGCATCGCATATGACTGGCACAACTACGGCAATTCGACCATCGGCAATCGCTCCGATGTGGAGAACGTGGCGATTGAAAATCTTCAGGCGTTCTACCGCCGCTACTACCAGCCGGACAACGCCGTGCTGCTGGTGGCCGGCAAGTTCGACGAAGCCAAGGCCATGGCCTGGATCCAGGCCTCGTTCGGCAAGCTGCCAAAGCCCGCGCGCGTGCTGCCAAAGCTGTGGACGGTGGAGCCCACCCAGGACGGCGAGCGCAGCTTCGTGGTGCGACGCAAAGGTGATATTCAGATCGTGGCGCTGGCCTACAAGGTGCCGTCCGCGTTGCACACCGACAGCGACTCGGTCGGCTTCGTCAACTTCCTGTTGACCGATTCGCCGACCGGGCGCCTGCACAAGGCGCTGGTGGAAACCGGCAAAGCCGCGCAGATCGCCGGCTTCCCGATCGGCGGCATGGATTCAAGCCTGCATCTGGTCGCGGCCATCGTCAAGAAAGGCGAGGCGATCGAGCCGGTGCAGGCGGAGATGACGCGCATCGTCGAAGAGTTCTACAAGAATCCGCCCAGCGAAGAAGAGATGGCGCGTGCGAAAAAGAGCTTCGCCAATGAATCGGAAAAGGTGCTGAACAATCACGAAAACATCGGCGTGCAGATGTCGGAATACATTGCACTGGGCGACTGGCGCCTGTTTTTCCAGGCGCGCGATGCCGCCGAGACAACTACTATTGAACAGGTCAAGGACGTGGCGGCAAAATACTACCGGCGCGATAACCGCATCGTCGGGCAGTTCCAGCCGGAGGACAATCCGCAGCGGGCCGAACTCCCGGCCGCGCCCACGGCCGCCGAGGTGCTCAAGGATTTCAAAGGCAAGCAGGTCACCTCCACTGCCGAGGCCTTTGATCCCTCATCGGCCAATATCGACAAGCGCACCAAGCGAACGACCGTCGGCGGTGTGAAACTGGCGCTACTCGGCAAGAAGAATCGCGGCGAGACGGTGAATATCAGTGTGTCGCTGCATATCGGCGACGAAAAATCGCTGTTTGGCAAACGTGCCATCTCGGAGTTGACCGGCGCCATGCTCACGCGCGGCACCACGCGCTTTACCCGCGAACAGCTGTCCGACGAATTCGACAAGCTGAAGATTTCCGGCGGCGTATCGGGTACCACCGCCAGCATCCAGACCACGCGCGAGCATCTTGGTGCCGCCCTGAAACTGGTGGCGCACGTGATGAAAGAGCCGTCCTTTCCGGAAGCCGAATTCACCCAACTGAAGAAGCAGCGGATCACCGGCATCGAAGCGCAGAAGAGCGATCCGGTGGCCAAAGGCAGCGAGCGCCTGTCGCTGCATTTCAACACCTATCCCAAGGGCGACTGGCGCACTTCGCCGTCTCTGGACGAAAGCATTGCCGCCACCGAACAAGCCACGCTCGACGACATCAAGGCGTTTCATCGTGACTTCTATGGCGCCGGCACGGTGGAGATTGCGGTCATCGGCGACCTGGATGAGACCGCCACCGCCAAGGTAATTGCGGAATCGTTTGCCGGCTGGAATGCGAAGCAGCCGTTCCAGCGCGTGATCAGTGAGTTCAAGGAGGTTGCCCCGGTCAACGAGGCAATCGAAACACCGGACAAGGAAAATGCGGTGTTCCTTGCCCGCCTCAGCGTCAATATGCGCGACGACGATGCCGATTACCCGGCGCTGTATCTGGCGAACTACATCTTGGGCGGTGGCGCCGAACTGAATTCGCGCCTGGCCGAGCGCATCCGGCAGAAGGACGGCCTGAGCTACAGCGTCGGTTCACAGTTGAAAGTCGGTTCACTCGATCGCGCCGGCAGCTGGACCGCCTACGCCATCGCCGCGCCGCAGAACATCGCCAAGGTCGAAGCGGCATTCCGCGAAGAACTGGCCAAGGCACTGAAGGATGGATTCATGCCGGCCGAAATTGCCGCGGCCAAATCCGGCGCGCTTCAGCAACGCCTGCAACAGCGCGCGCAGGACGGCATGCTCGCGGGTGCGTGGACCGGTCTCATGTTCGTCAATCGCACCTTTTCCTTCAGTCAACAGTTTGAAGAGCGACTCTCCGGCCTGAAAGCCGACGATCTGCAGGCGGCGATGAAAAAACACCTCGATCCGTCGAAGATCACCGTCATCAAGGCCGGGGATTTTGCCAAGGCGGCGAAAGCAGGTGCCACCAAGTAGCAGGCCGATCACGCGCTTGCGTGGGTTGCGATTCATACTGAGGTGGCAGCGCGCATTGTTGTGCTTCCCCCTTTGAAAAAGGGGGATTGAGGGGGATTTTTTGCTCGTCGCGCGCAACGGCACGCACAATTCCTGGCACTTCAAATCCCTCCCACCTTGCAGGCCGCGTGCCCCGCTGCATCGAGGCACCGTTCCACGGGCGAGCGGCATGCCGCTCGAAATCCCTGCTCCACCCTCCCGTTACAAAGGGAGGAGCTATTTGCCATATCAACTTGAATCGCACGCGTTTACGTGAATATGTTTGATTTCTAACGGTTTTTCCGCCATAATGTCGGGCTTGGCCGGGCAATTGTCCGCCTGGCCAAGCAAAAACCTGAACCCCCTTGCTTTACCGCGGTGCGCATCGCGGGAAGCTTCCAGACCCTAAGGTCTTAATCCATAAGGAGATTTTATGCGCCATGACGAGATTGTTTTTATTGTTCATCCCGATCAGAGCGAGCAAGTGCCCGCCATGATTGATCGGTACAAGGCGACCATCGCCCAGGGTGCGGGCAAGATCCACCGCATCGAAGACTGGGGCCGTCGCCAGATGACTTATCCCATCCAGAAGGTGTTCAAGGCGCATTACGTGCTCATGAACATCGAAATCAGCCAGGAAACGCTCGACGAACTCGAACACGCGTTCAAGTTCAACGACGCCGTCCTGCGCCACCTGACCGTCAAGAAGGACGCCGCCGAAACCGGCCCGTCGCCAATGATGAAGGAAGAAAAATCCCGCAACGTCGACCTGAGGGATGACGTCAAGGTCGCACCGCCGGCAAGCCAGGCGGCGGCACCGGCAGCTCCCGTTACGCAAGCTGCCTGACAGAAACTGAATGTAGCAAGCGGTGAGGGTGCAGCGTAGTGAATAGCACCGTCCTCGATGGAAAGATCGTTTCACGCGACGCACTCAGGGTTACCCCCGGCGGTGTCGCAACGCTGAACCTGATACTGAATCACCAGTCGACGCAAACGGAAAATGGCAAAGAGGCCGCCGTGGAAGTCGAAATGAACGCCGTGGTATATGGCGAGCTGGCGAAGCAGATGGATAGCGTGAAAGTGGGCGATGCCATTTCCATCAAGGGATTTCTCTCCCGCAAAAGCCGCTACAGCCAGTTTCCGATATTGCACATAACCCAATTTAAAATTTAGCCAGAGGTCATCATGCCCCGTCCATCACCCCGCGGTAAGAAGTTCGACAAGAACAAGAAAGACACGCGCAATCCCAATCGCGGCCTGTTTCGCCGCAAGAAATTCTGCCGCTTCACCGCCGAGAAGGTTGTCC
>JANNGY010000499.1:0-4944 GCA_031404095.1 Betaproteobacteria bacterium
TCTCGTCGCCCTTCTGGTTGGCGTAGGTCACGGTGGCGCCGAAAAAAACCTGGTCCGAAATCTCGTCGTCCCGTGGCGTCTCGGGATCGACCACCTCGGCGATATCGAGCCGCTTGGTCAGGAAGCGCAGGCGCCGGTCGATTTCGCGCAGGCGTTTCTTGCCGTACTGATAGTCGGCGTTCTCGCTGCGATCGCCGTTCTTCGCGGCCCATGACACGGCGGCGGTGACAGCCGGGCGATCCTTTTTCAGCAGGTACTGGAATTCATCCTTCAGCCGCTGATGCCCGCCGGGCGTGATGTAGTTCTTGCTGCCCGCCGGTAGCGGCGAGGCGCTATCCTCGCCGTCGTCATCATCGTCGTGTTCACTCTCTATGGTGAAAGCCTTGCTCACGTCATTTCACCTGCAACAGGAATTGCTTGACGCCGCCCAGCAGCATCTCGACGGCGATCGCGGTCAGGATCAGCCCCATCAGCCGCTCCACTGCCTCCATCGCACGTTTGCCGAGCCACTTTTCAATCTTCTCGCCCATCACCAGCAGTGTCGCCGAAACAATCATCGCCGCCGTCATCGCCGCGATCCAGATGCCCATCTTGGCCGGTTCGCGCGAGACCATCAGCATCACCGTCGCCAGCGCCGAGGGGCCGGCGATCAAGGGAATCGCCAGCGGCACGATGAACGGCTCGTGTTCCAGCGACTCGCCGAAGATGCTCTCCTCGGGCTTGAACACCATGCGAATCGCGATCATGAACAGGATCACCCCGCCGGCAATCGACAGGGATATCTCGGACAGGCCCATCAGGTCGAGGAACTGGCGGCCACCGAACATGAACGCGAGCAGCATCAGGTAGGCGATGAAACACTCGCGCATCACCACTCGTGCGCGGCGTGCCGGATCGACCTGTTTGAGGAGCGAAGCCACCAGCGGCAGGTTGCCAAGCGGATCGAGCACCAGGAACAGCAGGACAAAGGCGGAAATGAGTTCGGCATTCATGGCGCCATGTTACCTCCTGGCGCCAGCCTTCAGGCAAGTTGCATGGCCGCCGGACAAGCTCGCCTGGGGGCGCGTTGCGGCCAGGATTGGCAGGCGCCAACGCACCGAATTCCCGGGGCGCTATGGTCCGCTTGCAGGCGTTGCTTTTTTATCGGCTATCATCATGCCGACGACGCACCAACCAATGAAATGAGAGGAAAGCAGCCATGAAAGTACTTGTTGCGATCGACGGTTCTGACGCCGCGTTGCGCGCATTGCGCTATGTCATCGAGCACGGCGATATGTTCGGCGCTGCGCCGGAAGTGGTCATCGTCCACGTACTCTTGCCGGTTCCGTCGGCACGGGCCAAGGCTGTGCTCGGCGCGGACGTGGTCGCCAGCTATTATCGCGAGGAGTCGGAGGAGATGCTGGCCCCGGCGCGGGCGCTGCTGGCAGGCACGTCCTGCATCGTCACCGAGCGGGCCATGATCGGCCAGCCTTCCGCACAGATCATTGCCGCCGCGAAAGAACTGGGTTGCGCGATGATCGTCATGGGCACCCACGGGCAAGGCGCGCTCGGCAGCCTGCTGCTCGGTTCGGTCGCGTTGCGGGTGATCGCCGAGGCGCCGGTACCGGTACTGGTGCTGAGGTAAGGTCCTCACGCGCCGCCGCATGACTTCGCGGCGACCACCTGCGACGCCGCAACGCAATCACAGCGGTGTCATTCGTGCTCCATGCGAAAGATCTCCGGACTGGTGGCCAGCGCCGCCAGCGCATACTGAAGTTCACCAGGCGATTCGGCGTGCAGGGTAAATAACGGCGCGCCACCTTCCACGCGGCTCCAGCAGGCGACATGCAGGTCTATGCCGGCGGCCGGCGCCCGTGGTGCGCCGGCCAGCTTGGCGATGCGCGCCAGGCGACGGTTGCCGACTTCGACGATGCGCCCGGCGCGCGGCGCGACCACGACGTGCGTGTAGCCGGCGCGGGTGGGTTCATGAAAGCCGCCCTGGGCCTCGCAGATCGCCAGGAACTTGACGTGTGCCGCGCCCGAGTCGAGCAATCCTTCCGCCTTCGCGTAACCCTCGCCTTCCGCCGCGGCGCTGCAAAACTCGAGCAGCGCGCCGGCGAGTTGCAGCGCCCGCTCGCGCAGGTCGAGCGGCGCGTCCGCGCTACGGCTCAACACGGCCAGCACATCGCGCGCCTCGAGTGCCGGGCCGATGCCGCGCCCGACCGGCTGCAGCCCGTCTGTATAAATCGGTTGCACCGCCAGGCCAAGTTCAGCGCCAACCTGCTCGAGGAGGTTGCCAAGCTTGCGCGCCGCGATGTGACTGCGCACCTTGGCCGTCGGACCGACCGGAATGTCGATGATCGCGTGCGTTGAGCCGGCGGCGAGCTTCTTGGAAATGACCGACGCCACCAACTGCGCGGGGCCATCCAGATCGAGCGGCCGTTCCACCGAAATGAGCGCGTCATCGGCCGGACTCAGTCCACGTGCGCCGTTCGCATCACCCACCGTGCCGCCGACCGCGCCTCCCCAGACGATGCAGGCGCCCTCGCGCTCGACGATGCGGCGCATCGACGCCAGATCGTGCGCGACCGGCGCCAGCACTTCCATCGTGTCGGCGGTGCCGGCCGGTGAAGTGATCGCCCGCGACGAGGTCTTCGGCATGGTCAGGCCGGCGGCGGCGATGATCGGCACGATGATCAGCGACGTGCGGTTGCCCGGCAGTCCGCCGATGCAGTGCTTGTCGGCGATCGGCTGGGTCGCGGCATGCGGCCATTGAAGGCGCGAACCGGCGTCCAGCATCGCCCGCGTCAGGAAGACGATCTCCGCCTGCGACATATGTCCCGCGGCGCAGGCCGCAACGAAGGCGGCCAGATGAATGTCGGCATAGTGGCCCGCCGCCACATCCTGGATGATGGCGCTCAGTTCCGCCTGGCCGAGCGTCTCGCCGAACAACTTGGCGCGCACGCCGCGCAATGAATAGAGTTCCGGCGGGTGGCTGAGGGTCAGCGCATCACCTTCGGCTGCGCCCAGCGCCTGCCACGCCCAATTCGACAGACCGGCTTCCTCGACGCTCAGCAGGCCGGAATCGATGACATTGAGCGTGGCAATGATTTCGCGCCCGCGCAATTCAACGCGCACCCGCGCCTGCGCCGCGAATCCCTCCGACCGGCAAATGAGGCAATCGCGGTGCAGGTAGATCACCGGTTGCCGGTAGGTATCGATACCGAGCCAGCGGGCACGCAATTGGCCTGCTTGGGTGATCAGCGCAGGAACATCGTTCACGATGGCCCGCCGAAATCGAGCGTCACCGTTTCCAGGTGGTCGGGAACATGCGCATCCCACTTGAGCTCGTCGCCGATCCGCTGGCGCAGGGTATCGGCAGCTTGCGGATCGCCGTGAGTAATGAATACCCGCTTCGGCGGCTGCTCGAAGCACCTCAGCCAGGCCATCACTTCGTCGGCGTCAGCGTGCGCGGAGTAGCCATTTATCTGGTGCACTTCGGCGCGGATCGGCACCCGCTGTCCGAAGATCTTCACTTCCGCGGCGCCGGCGGCAATCGCCGCGCCGCGCGTGCCCCCGGCCTGGTAGCCGGTCAGCACAATGGCGTTTTTGGGATCGGACGCGTAGGCGATCAGGTGATGCAGCACGCGGCCACCGGTGGCCATGCCGCTCGCCGCGATGATGACGGCCGGCACTTTCAGGGCATTCAGCGCCTGCGATTCCTCGACCGAATTGACGATGGTGGCCGCGCTGCACATGCCGTGACACTGTTCGTGCGTCAGGTGATGCTGCGTGGCATGCTGCTGGTAGAGCGCGGTGGCGTTCATCGCCATCGGGCTGTTCAGGAACACCGGCAGGTCGGGTATTTCGCGGCGGCTTTTCAGCCGATGAATGGCATACATCAATGCCTGCGCGCGACCGACGGCAAACGACGGCACCACGACAATCCCGCCACGCGCCGCGGTCTTGCGAATGATCTCGCCAAACTGGATTTCCGGGTCGGCGCTATCGTGGCGCCGGTCGCCGTAGGTGGATTCGACCACCACATAGTCCGCCCGCCGGATCGGTTGCGGCGGCACCAGGATCGAATCGTGCGGGCGGCCGAGATCGCCGCTGAAAACGATATTGCCGCCGCCCGTGGCAATCTCGACCGTCGCGGCGCCGAGCAGGTGCCCCGCCGGCCGCAGCCTCGCCTGCATGCCCGGCACGATTTCCCAGGCCTTGTCCATGGCCATGCCCTTCAGGCTGGCGAGGGACTCGAGCGCATCGGCGCGCGTATACAGCGGCAGCGCGGGATGGTGTTTGGAAATGCCATGGCGATTGCGATAGCGCGCTTCTTCTTCCTGCAAGTGGCCGCTGTCAGGCAACAGGATGGCGGCGAGATCGCGGGTCGCCTCGCTGGCAAAGACCGGCGTGCGCAAGCCGTCGCGCACCAGTACCGGCAGGTAGCCGCTATGGTCGAGATGGGCGTGGGTGAGGATGGTGGCGTGAATCGACGCCGGCCGCACCGGAAATTCCGCCCAGTTCCGCAGGCGCAGGACCTTGTAGCCCTGGAAAAGCCCGCAATCGATGAGCACGCGGTGTTTGTCGTGATCGAGGATATAGCGTGAGCCGGTGACCGTGCCCGCCGCGCCGGCGAATTTGAGTTTCATCGCATTTCCCTCCCTGGCAGCCTGTCGGAACGCGGATCAGGCGAGGCTGCCGAATCGCTCCGCCCATGACAAATGCGGAGGATGACGGCGGCGATCATTTCGCGTCTCAGCGTGATGAGAATCTCACGCCGCCTTCCGTGACGATTTGATCCAGCGCAATGGCGGGCAGGACCCAATACTGTTCGCTTTGCCAAATTATTACCGTTCGCCCTGAGATCGGCCACGAGTAACGGCACCTTGCGAGGGATCGGTGCGATGCGCTCCACCACGGTCTGGCTGTACGAGCCCGCCCGCACCTCCTTCAAGGAGAAGA
>JANNGY010000500.1:0-3535 GCA_031404095.1 Betaproteobacteria bacterium
GGTTTTGCCGACGGGTTTCGGCCCGAACGGATCAAGAAAGTAGTCGCGCAGGTCGTCATCGTCGAGAGAAGGTTCGCGAATGTCACCCAGATAGACGCGGTGGATATTGGTTAGAAACAGATTTCCGGTATCGCGCACCACTCGCACGTCGTCCTGGATGTGCAGTGTGAGTTGGAACTCATCGCGCCAATCCCGGCCTTCGTAACCATTGTCCGGCAGGATGGGATCATTGAAGAAAATCTTGAGCCCATCGAAGTCGGCGCGCAAGCGATCGAGGACGATTATGTTCGGGGCGATCAAGAGGAAATTTCTTGCGAGTGGCGAATCGGGCTCATAGTGCTTGTGGAAGAAACACCACGCGATCAGCAGCGAAAGGACTTTCGTCTTCCCCGCCCCCGTCGCCATCTTGATCACGTAGCGCGGCCAGGCTTCATCAAACATGTTGGCGGAGACTGCGCCTGAGGCATCGAATCGAAGCAGGTCGAATTTGTCGCGTACTCGTTTCACGTCGTGCAGCCAGATGACAGTTTCCACCGCTTCACGCTGCGCAAAGTAGTAGCGGAATGATGACAGCGATCCGTCTGCCTGTTCGACCAAATGATCCTTGTCGAACCACCATTGCAGCAATGCCCGCGAGGTGGCTGACGCGCCGGCATATCCAGAATCGCGCCACGTTTTCACTTCGCCGCGGATATTGGCGACAAGCGGCGGGATCAGCTTTTCGTAGGCGGTTGCACGTAGTTCCTCAGCAGCAGGAAACCATCGTTCCTGCGGATCAAGGACAGCATATGGAGAGCTTGGGAAGCTTGGATGGAGCGCCATTGGGGTGTGCGAATCCTTATTTTTTCGTTGAATGACGGACCACGATTGCTTTACTTTTCGTCGTGCGAGGGTGAAAAAGATAAATTCGGCATTACCCCTCATTTTCTCGCTTTGAAGTATCGCGCGCCTAGCCTATTTATTTTTCTGAGTGATATGGTGAAGAAAGCAAGCTGATTACCCACGCCCCAGATTGAAACTCTAGCACTGGTGCGCCTTCTGGCATGAAAATGCCTGCAACACCGCGCCAGTGCTTGAGTTTGCCCTCCGGGAGCTTCCAAAAAACCTCTAAAACCTGTCAACCCCGCGAAGGCGGGGATCCATGTTTGTACGCCTATCATTTTGCAGGCAACTTGGATCCCCGCCCGGCGCAACCCTTGTGGTTGTTCGCGGGGACGCGCCGTGCGCGATTGGATTCCCGCGTTCGCGGGAATGACAAGGGTAAATGGAAGTTTGCCCCCAGAAAACAACTAAGGCGACTTGTTCAGCCACGCCGCCAGAATGCCAATCAGCAATATGCTGATGGTGTCGAACACGATCTGCTGGGCGATCAGGTCCGAGGGCAGGCGCTGCACCGCGAAGTAGATCAGGTACACGGGAATGGTACTGACCACAGCGATTGCGGCGCCGAATTTCAGCCCCTGCACCACCACGCCCTTGCCGGGCTCATGTCCGCGGCGGTATATCCAGGTCAGGCCGATACCAATTAGCAGGTGGCCCAGCAGCATGAACCCAAAGTAGCCCTGTGACTCGGTCTCCGAACGGAAAATATTCGGCAGCCGCAAATAGTCGCCGTGCAGCAACAGGGCATGGACGACGAACCCAGCCATCAGCGCGGCGAACGCCAGCACCAGCGACGAAATGACAAATTTCTTGTTCATTTTTTCTTCTCCTCCAGGTAAGTGGTGGGAAGAGTCTAGTCCGGCGCAACCGCAACGGCAACGCCGGCTATTTGCCGGTGCCGCTGCTGTTGCCAACCCCCGCCTTGCTGCCCCACAGTTCCTTCAGGCGAGCATCGCGCCCGCATCCGTTGCGGTAGTACTTGTATCGAATCGGATTGTTGATGTAGTAGTCCTGGTGATAATCCTCGGCGGGATAGAACTTCGAGGCCGCGGTAATTTCGGTGACGATGGCGCCCTTGAACGATTTTTCCTTGTCCAATGCCGCCTTTGACGCCTCGGCGGCAATTTTTTGTGCGTCTTCTACATAGAAGATGCCGCTACGATACTGGCTGCCGCCATCACAAAACTGCCGGTCCCGTGTCAGGGGATCGATGTTGTGCCAGAACACGTCCAGCAGTTTTTGAAAGGTGACCTTGGCCGGGTCATAGACGATTTCAACCGCTTCGGTGTGACCGGTCACGCCGGCCGAGACCTCCTGATAGGTCGGATCTTTCTTGGCCCCGCCGATATACCCGGAAGTCGTGGAAATGACGCCATCGAGTTTGTCGAAAGGCGCCTCCATGCACCAGAAGCAGCCGCCGGCGAAGATGGCGCGCGCGGTCTTTGCCGGCGCCACGGCCGGTCCTTTTGCCGCGGCCGCCGGTTTTGAATTGGATTGTGCATATGCCGCCAGGCCTGTCATTGCGGTGGCGATACAGAACAGCATCAGATTTCGGAACAAATTGCGGCGCACGGCGAATACTCCTGTTTTCGAATCAGCATCAGTCGGATATGGCATTGCCACCTTGCATCATGCCCTTGATCTACGTTGAGGCAGCCTGAGTGGTTTCATGCGGTATGCTGGTGATCGGACCATTTTTATGGCGTCGCGTTCATGCGCTCTTATCCGTATCGCCTGGTCAATGTCTTTGCCGAGACCACCTTTGGCGGCAATCCCCTTTGCGTTTTTGAGTCGGGCCACGACTTGAGCAATGTCGAAATGCAGGCCCTGGCATTGCAGTTCAATCTGTCGGAAACCACTTTTATCATGCCCGGCGAGACCGGCCCCGCGCGGGTGCGCATCTTCACGCCCAGCTTCGAAATGCCGTTTGCCGGGCACCCCACGCTGGGCACGGCGCACGTGGTGCGTGAACTTTTCAATGCCGGTGACAGTTTGTCGCTTTCCATGTTGGCCGGCGTGATCCCGGTTTCCGCCAATGGCGACGTCTGGACCTTGACGGCGAACGCACCAACTTACCGCGATCTCGACCGAACCCATGCGGAATTGGCCGACATGCTCGGCCTCGCGCCAGCAGATTTGCTCGATGGCGCATGCTGGGTGAATACCGGCTCGGACCAACTCATCGTGCCGCTGGCCAGCGTAGACGCCGTGCGCCGCGCCAAGCCGGCGCCGATGAAACTCGCGGGCATCGCCAGCGAAACAGGCCGCTCGATGGCATACGTATTCGCTGCAAACGGTGATGGCCGGCTTCTGGCGCGCTTTTTCTTCCTGAAATACGACAGCGTCATCGAAGATCCGGGCACCGGTTCGGCGACGGCCAATCTCGGCGGATGGTTTTTGCGGCGGAAGAAAACATTGCCCATTTCCTTCGACATTAATCAGGGCGAAACGGTCAGTCGCCCCTGCCGCATCGGCCTCAGCGTGGATACCGAGCGGCGGATTCGCGTCAGCGGCCGGGTGTTTGAAATCGGGCATGGCGTGGTAACTCTGCCGTAATTTCCGGTGGTATTGCACCGGCGCGTGGCGATTTCGGAGGGCGTTCTTTGCCTGGCCTTAGCCAGGATTTTTAGTATAATTTACTTTAATATTGTCA
>JANNGY010000501.1:0-2087 GCA_031404095.1 Betaproteobacteria bacterium
CTACGGTGCGCGCGATCAATAAATCTTTAAGCGGCAAAAGCGCGCGATCGTCGCCGAGCAGGGCGCCGGCTGGAGCGGCGGCGGATGCAGCGGGACCGGGGCATGTAACGTGATCGCCATGGCGCCGGTGAGCGTCACGGCGACCTTCTCGGCAGCGCCCACCAGCTTCACGGTCACGCCGAGTGCGGGCCCCAATGGCGCGATCATGCCCGGCACGCCGCAAACCGTAGCACCCGGCGGCAGCACCAGCTTCATCATCACGCCGAACGCGGGCTACGGCACCAGCGTCGGCGGGTCCTGCCCGGGCAGCCAGTCCGGCAATACCTTCACAGCCGGCCCGGTGACCGCCCATTGCAGCGTGGACGCCACCTTTGCGCTGTTGCCGCTCAGTTTGCAATCGGTGGTGTCGGTAAAGACCCACGCCGGCATCGGTGAGCGCGAACTGAGCATCGCCACCGGCGTGCCGGTCGCCGGCGCCGTCACGATCGAGCCACGCGCCATCGGCGCTGGCCATCGCATTGTCTTCCGGTTTGATAATCCGGTGAGCAGCGTGACCTCGGTCGCCACGCGCGACGTTGGAGGGAACCTGATCGGGTCGGCGGCGCCCTCGTTTCCCGGCAACAATGAACTCGTTGTCACACTGACCGGCGTGCCGGACAACCAGCGGGTGACGGTGACGGCGGCGGGGGTGAACGGCGGCGCGCTGACGGTGCCGGTGGCGATTGGATTTTTGGTCGGGGACGTGACGAACAATCATGCCGTGAATGCGGCCGATATCAGCGCAGTGAAGGCGCGCATCGGCAAGACGGTGAGCATCGGCAACAACCACTTGTTCGATCTCGATGCCAACAACGTGATCAACAATGCGGACGTGTCGGCGGCGAAGGCGAGGGCGGGGAAGGTGGTGCCGTAGGCCGCCTGAATGGCGAACAAACTCAAGCACTGGTGCGCTTCACAGGCGAAAAAGGCTGGAGGGGCGCGCCAGTGCTTGAGTCAATGTGTGAAGTCGCATGCGAAGGCACCTGGCCGATATACTTGTCCATCGTCAACACGCCCTGCAAGGATGCCGCATGCGAACACAAGTGATCAGGGTTTGCGCACTGATGGTTTGTTTCTGTTTCGCGTCCGCCTCGATGGCGTACGCCGAGTCGGCAACGTCGACGTCGCCCGCGATCATTCTTGCCAAGGTGCTCGACCCCTCGGTCGATCCGGCGCACTATCTCGTCAGCGAAAAGTTTGATGGTGTACGCGCCGTCTGGGACGGCGAGGTTTTCCGATTCCGCAGCGGCAATGTGATCAACGCGCCAGCGTGGTTCCTTGCCAAACTTCCGAGGACGCCACTCGACGGCGAGCTGTGGCTCGCGCGCGGAAAATTCGAAACGCTCTCCGGCTATGTGCGCAAGATCGACCCGGTCGATGATGAATGGCGGCAGATAAAGTACCTGATCTTCGAATTGCCTCGTGCGCCCGGCACCTTTGAAGAGCGCTATCGCCAGATCCAGTCGATCATCAAGCAGGCTGATTGGCCGCAATTGGTGGCGGTCGAGCAATTTCGCGTGAGCGATCGCACTGCGTTACAACGCAAGCTCGATGCGGTGATGAAGAATGGCGGCGAAGGATTGATGCTGCACCGGGCCGATGCGCCGTATGTCACCGGCCGCAGCGATGCTCTCTTGAAACTGAAGCCGCTCGACGACACCGAAGCAAAAGTGGTCGAGCACATGCCCGGCAAGGGAAAATATGCGGGGATGCTCGGCGCGCTGCGGGTGGAAGCACCGGACGGCAAACGCTTCATCATCGGCACCGGCTTCTCCGATGCCGTGCGCCGGAATCCGCCGCCGGTGGGCGCGACAATTACCTACACGTATCGCGGCCTGACCAGCGGCGGCGTGCCAAGATTCGCGAGTTATCTGAGAGTAAGGGAGGTATTTTGATCGTGGCACTCAATCAGCAGAAAGTCGTTTGCATCCTGTTCGCTTGTGCGGCGATGTCCGCCAATGCGCAAGTTCCCGCCCCCGCGCAGGCCCCCAGCCCGGCATTGCCTGCCACGCTCGGCAATCCCGCCGTGCTGCCGATCGTCGCGCCGG
>JANNGY010000502.1:0-13965 GCA_031404095.1 Betaproteobacteria bacterium
ACCACCTTGACATGGTGGGGGTCGTTGGTTCGAGTCCAATCGTGCCTACCAATTAAATTGTTGCATCGAAATGACTGAAAGGGCCGCCAAAAAGTCGAAAGACGGGCGGATAACGAAATGGTTATGACACCGCTGACTAAGCTGGGGTATCGCTTGCACTGAACCGCGCAGTGTCTCTTCGCCATTTACAGCCGAAGAATTTTAAGAAAAGCGCGGTTTCCCGCGCTTTTTCATTTCCGGAATCAGGAGTCAAGAATGGTCACGATTACATTGCCCGACAAGTCAATTCGACAATTCGATGGGGCGCTCACCGTAGCGGAGGTTGCCGCCAGTATCGGTACCGGGCTCGCCAAGGCGGCGCTGGCCGGCAAGGTCGACGGCATCCTGGTGGATACGAGTTACCTGATCGAAAAAGACACGACGCTTGCGATTATTACCGACAAAGACGCCGCGGGATTGGACTTGATTCGCCATTCGACGGCGCATCTCCTTGCCTATGCGGTGAAAGAGCTTTTTCCTGATGCCCAGGTGACGATTGGACCGGTCATAGAGAACGGCTTCTACTACGATTTTTCATATACACGGCCCTTTACGCCCGACGATCTTGCCGCCATTGAGCGGAAGATGACCGAGCTCGCCCGCCGCGACCTGCCTGTATCACGCAAAGTAATGCCGCGCGATGAAGCGGTGACATTTTTCAAGGGACAGGGAGAACATTACAAGGCTGAAATCATTGCATCTATCCCGGCCGACCAGGATGTCTCACTCTACGCTGAAGGTGATTTCACCGATCTTTGCCGTGGTCCGCACGTGCCGTCCACTGGAAAACTGAAAGTGTTCAAGCTGATGAAAGTGGCTGGCGCGTACTGGCGGGGAGACTCCCGGAACGAAATGCTCCAGCGGATATACGGCACGGCCTGGGCGAAAAAAGAGGACCAGGAACAATATCTGCACATGCTCGACGAGGCCGAGAAGCGTGATCACCGCAAAATCGGCAAGCAACTAGACTTGTTCCATATGCAGGATGAAGCACCGGGCATGGTCTTCTGGCACCCAAAGGGTTGGGCGATCTGGCAGCAGGTAGAGCAATATATGCGCACGGTTTATCAGGAAAACGGCTATCAGGAGATCCGTTGTCCGCAAATCCTCGCGCGTGGCTTATGGGAAAAATCCGGCCATTGGGAAAACTACAAAGACAACATGTTCACGACAGAGTCCGAAAAACACGACTTCGCAATCAAGCCGATGAACTGTCCGGGGCACATACAGGTTTTCAATTCGGACCTGCGTTCTTATCGCGACCTGCCTTTGCGATATGGCGAATTTGGCTCTTGTCACCGCAATGAAGCGTCCGGGGCGTTGCACGGAATTATGCGCGTGCGCGGATTTGTGCAGGATGATGGCCACATTTTCTGCACTGAAGAACAGATTGAAAGTGAGTGCGTGGACTTTAACCGTCTCGCGCTCGCCGTCTACGAGGACTTTGGATTTAAAGATATTGAAATCAAGATCGCACTTCGACCGGATAAACGTATCGGAACTGATGAAAACTGGGATCGTGCCGAACATGCGCTTCGAAATGCGTTGAAGGCGTGTGCGGCGGATTGGACGGAGTTGCCGGGAGAAGGCGCATTTTACGGGCCGAAGATTGAATATCACATGAAAGACTCCATTGGGCGTTCATGGCAGTGCGGCACGATGCAGGTTGATTTTTCCATGCCGGGGCGCCTGGGTGCGGCGTATGTGGACGACCGTAGCGCGCGCCAGGTGCCTGTCATGCTGCACCGGGCTATCGTGGGCTCCTTGGAACGCTTCATCGGTATCCTGATCGAAAACCATGCAGGTTCGCTGCCGGTTTGGCTCGCCCCGGTCCAGGTAGTCGCCATGGATGTCACGGAACACCAGGCGGCCTATGTCAACGAGGTGGTTGCCGGCCTGAAAGCCGCCGGATTCCGGGTGCATGCCGATTTGCGCAATGAGAAAATTTCCTATAAAATTCGGGAACATAGCTTGCAAAAGGTTCCTTTTCTGTTGGTTCTCGGTGACAAAGAACTGCAGGCAAAGACCGTAACAGCGCGGGTTCGAGACGGCAAGGGCGGCGGCGAAAATCTTCCGGCCATGAGTCTCAGCGAGTTTATTTCGCATTTGAAAGCGGAAATTGCGGCCAGACGCTAGGTGAAAACACCGCGTCGCCGGGTTTGCGTTTTTCGCAACATTCGACCTTGAGGCGCTGACGATCATCGCCCAAGATTTTCTGCAACAACTGGGAGAGTTTTATCGCTACTGAAAAAGACGTCCGAATCAATACTGAAATCACGAATGTGACAGAGGTTCGGCTGCTTGGCCCTGAAAGTGAGCCACTTGGAATCGTAAGCCTGGCGGAAGCCAACCGGCTGGCGGAAGAAAAAGAACTGGATTTGGTCGAAATCGCCCCGACGGCGAAGCCACCGGTCTGCCGGATCATGGATTTCGGCAAGTTCAAATACCGTGAAGCCAAGAAAGCCCACGAAGCCAAACTGAAGCAGAAGCAGATTCAGGTCAAGGAAGTGAAATTCCGACCGGGGACCGATGATGGTGACTACAACATCAAGGTGCGCAATCTGAAGCGTTTTCTGGACGAGGGCGACAAAACCAAGATCACCTTGCGTTTTCGCGGACGCGAAATGGCCCATCAGGAATTGGGCATGGCGTTGCTGAAGAGGGTGGAGGCGGATCTGGCAGAACTGGGGCAAGTGGAACAGTTTCCCAAAATGGAGGGCCGGCAGATGGTCATGATGGTCGGTCCGAAAAAGAAACACTGATATCAAGGGGCGCATCGCTCCGGCCGGATTAGTCGGTCAACGGTGCAAATAAAAGTCGACTTCAGGTCACAAGCGTGGAATGGTTCCACCACCTGCTGCGGCAACGTAGTCAAAAAGGTAGAAACATGCCAAAAATGAAAACCAAGAGCGGCGCCGCCAAGCGGTTCAAGCCGCGTGGCAGCGGCTCGATCAAGCGCTCCATGGCGTTCAAACGCCACATCCTCACCAAGAAGACCACCAAGAGCAAGCGTCAATTGCGTGGCACGGCTGAGATTCATGCAACCAATCTGGTCAGTGTGCATCGCATGCTGCCCTACGCTTAAGGAGCGCCACCATGCCTAGAGTCAAACGTGGTGTAACCGCTCGCGCGCGCCACAAGAAAGTCCTGAATCTCGCCAAAGGTTACCGCGGCCGCCGCAGTACCGTCTTCCGCATAGCCAAAGAGGCGGTAATGAAGGCCGGACAGTACGCCTACCGCGATCGCCGCGCCAAGAAGCGTGTGTTCCGTGCACTGTGGATTGCCCGGATCAACGCAGCGGTCCGCAGTGGTGGCATGACCTACTCGCGATTCATGAATGGCCTGAAAAGAGCCAACGTGGAAGTTGATCGCAAGGTACTCGCCGATCTGGCTGTCATGGACAAGCCGGCGTTCGCACGATTTGTGGAGCAAGCCAAAGCTGGCCTTGCTGCGTAAATTCGTTTTCACCAATCGCAAAGGGCCCGCTGAAGTTTCACAGCGGGCCCTTTGTTTTTGTCGTACTTACCCCTCAAGCAGCCAAGCCAAGTAGAGCAGCCATTCATGACCACGCTTCAAGCCATACTTACCAACGCCGCCGCAAACCTGGGTGCCGTGAAGACGATGCCCGAACTGGAACAGGTGAAAGCAAGATACCTTGGCAAATCAGGTTCCCTGACCGAACAACTGAAATTGCTGGGCAAGCTGCCTGCCGATGAAAAGAAAGCCGCCGGTGCGGCGATAAATGAAATCAAGGCGCAGGTTGAGAATCTCATCAACCAAGCCAAGGCGCGTATCGCCAACGCAGAGCTCGACGCAAGACTGGCCACCGAAGCCATCGACGTCACCCTGCCGGGCCGCAATCCGGGTCGTGGGGGACTTCACCCAGTCTCCCGCGCGCTTGAACGTATCGAGGCGTTATTCGCCTCGATGGGGTTTTCCGTGGTTGATGGTCCGGAAATCGAAAACGACTATTACAACTTTACGGCACTCAATACACCACCCAACCATCCCGCTCGCTCGATGCAGGATACGTTTTACCTCGCCAATTCCGAGCACGTCTTGCGAACCCATACGTCTCCGGTGCAGATTCGCTACATGCAATCGCAATCGGCGAGGGGAGGGCCACCGATCCGCATTATCTGTCCCGGGCGGGTCTATCGCTGTGATCATGATGCGACGCATTCGCCGATGTTTCATCAGATCGAAGGATTGTGGATAGACGAGGACATCAGCCTCGCGGACCTGAAGGGCACGCTTACGCAGTTCTTCCGCGCCTTTTTCGAACGTGAAGACATGCAGATTCGATTTCGTCCTTCCTTCTTTCCATTTGTCGAACCTGGCGTTGAAGTCGACATGGAGTGGGAAAACAAAGGCGGCAAGATCAAGTGGCTGGAAATTGGCGGGGCCGGCGTGGTGCATCCGCAGGTGTTGCGTAACGGCGGAGTAGACCCTGAAAAATACTCCGGTTTCGCCTTCGGAATGGGGCTGGATCGACTCGCCATGTTGAAGTACGGCGTCAACGACCTGCGCCTGTTTTTCGAAAACGACATGAAGTTCCTCAGCCAGTTCCGATAGCAGGGCGCCTAAATGAAAGTCTCCGTAAATTGGTTGAAAGAACTGGTCGACATCAAGTTGTCGGTCGATGAATTGGCGCATACGCTGACGATGGCGGGCCTCGAAGTCGAGGAGATCACACCGGTAGCGGCTGCATTCGATCGGATCGTGGTCGCAGCGGTACTGCGTACCGAACCGCATCCCGATGCCGACAAATTGCGTGTCTGCGAGGTCGATGCCGGTACCGGATCAACCCTGCAAATCGTCTGTGGCGCGCCGAATGTCGCCGCCGGTATGCGCGTCCCCTGCGCGCTGGTCGGGGCAAAACTTCCGGGCCTGGAAATCAAGCAGGCCAAGCTGCGTGGCATCGAGTCACAAGGCATGCTTTGTTCCGCGAGGGAACTGGGACTCTCGGAGGATCATGGCGGCCTCTTGTCATTGCCGGCCGATGCGCCGATCGGGCAAAGTATTCGCGACTATCTTGATCTCGACGACGTCTGTCTGACGCTCAAGATGACGCCAAATCGTGGCGATTGCCTGTCGATGATCGGCGTCGCACGCGATCTGGCGGCAATCACCGGTGCGACGCTGAAATTGCCGCCCATCGTGGCGGTCCCGAGCACCAGTGATGCGACCCGGCCGCTGGCTATTTCCGCGCCGCAAGCCTGCGCGCGCTATCTTGGAAGGATCATTTCCAACCTCGATACCCGTGCTGCCACGCCGGAGTGGATGAAACGCAGGTTGGAGCGTGCCGGGTTTCGTTCGATTGCGCCTCTCGTCGATATCACCAATTACCTGACACTCGAGCGCGGCCGGCCGATGCATGCCTTTGACAATAACAAACTTCATGGCGGAATCAACGTCCGTTTTGCGTTCGCGGGCGAAGAAATGACGCTGCTCAACGAGCAGCATGTCGTCCTGCAGCCGGACATGCTGTTGATCACGGATGACTCGGGCCCTGTCGGAATTGGCGGGGTCATGGGGGGATTGGAAAGCATGGTCACTGCCGAAACCCGGGATGTATTCTTTGAATCCGCGCATTTCGAGCCCGCGGCGATCCAGGGAAAGGCTCGGCTGCTCGGCGTAAATTCTGATGCCGCGCACCGCTTTGAGCGCGGAGTCGATCCTGACAGCGTCCGCGATGGCATCGAGAACGCGACGCGGCTGGCAATGGAGATTTGTGGCACGCCGGAATCAAGAATTGGTCCCGTGCTTGAAGTTCAAGGTCAACTGCAGGCGAATCTAGCGGTCAGGGTACGTCCGGCGCGCGTCACTCAGCTGATAGGCATGGCAATCGCAGTGGAGGACATGATTGCCATCCTCGGGCGTTTGCAATGCAACGTAAAAGTAGAAGGCGTGCATTTGTTAGTTACCGCTCCCTCGTACCGTTTTGATCTAAAAATTGAAGAAGACTTTATCGAGGAAATCGCGCGGGTCCACGGCTACGATAAGGTACCTGCCGTGGCGCCGGTTTCTTCCCTACCCATGATGTCGATTCCGGAAGGCCGGCGTTCTCGTCATATGCTGCGGCACATTCTCGCCGACCTTGGCTACCAGGAGGTCATCAACTACAGTTTCACTCCCGACACTTGGGAAACAGATTTTGCGTCCAACCTGGCCCCTTTGAGGCTGGCCAATCCGATCGCCAGCCAAATGAGTGTGATGCGCAGCAATCTGATTGGCGGCTTGATTGCGTCTCTCAAGCACAACCTCAACCACGGCGAAACCAGACTAAAGCTATTCGAAATCGGCCGCTGCTTCCTCGCCAATGAAGCAAGTGTCGCGGCACAGCCCGAAAAAGTTGCCGGGCTGGTCTATGGCGCCCGCTATCCGGAACAGTGGGGCGAGGGCGGACAAAAGGGCTCGCCGGCCGATTTCCATAGTGTCAAAGGAGAGTTGGAAATCATTCTGAACAATCGCGCGTCCCGATTCAAAAAGGGAACGCATCCGGCGCTGCATCCTGGTCGATCCGCCCACATAGAGATCGACGGAAAGATGGTCGGCATCCTCGGTGAACTTCACCCGCAATGGCAACATCAGTACGAGTTGCCTTTGGCGCCGATCTTGTTTGAGGTCGATTTTGACATCGTCTCGGATGCAATCGCGCCCGCTTTTCGGCCCGTTTCAAGAATGCAGGCGGTGCGCCGCGATGTGGCGTTGCTGGTCAATGAATCGACTGAAATCCAGGCCATGCTGGATGCCGTTTCGGGCCGAAAAATGGCCTCCCTTATCGAGTTTGCACCTTTTGACATTTATCGCGGATCAAACGTGGAAAATGGGAAAAAAAGTGTTGCGTTTCGTATAGTTATGCAGGATACTGATAGCACTTTGACAGATTCTGAAGCGGATACCAAAGTTTCCGAAATTATTAAAGTGTTGTATGAAGATTGTGGCGCAACTATCAGAAAATAAAGCGAATTCCTATGACGCTCACGAAAGCGGAACTTGCCGACTTGATGTTTGAAAAAGTTGGCTTGAATAAACGCGAAGCGAAGGACATGGTGGAGTCTTTCTTTGAGGAAATTCGCCTTGCCTTGGAAAATGGTGACAGCGTCAAGCTGTCGGGTTTTGGCAATTTCCAGTTGCGCAACAAGCCCCAGCGTCCTGGCCGCAATCCGAAGACCGGCGAAGAAATCCCGATCACGGCACGCCGCGTAGTGACATTCCATGCCAGCCAAAAACTGAAGAGCCTCGTGGAGAAGTCGTTTAATGGAACCGTTGCTCACCAGTAGTCTCCCGACGATTCCTGCTAAGCGCTACTTCACCATTGGCGAAGTAAGCGAGTTATGCGGCGTCAAGCCGCATGTGCTGCGATATTGGGAGCAAGAATTTACACAACTGAAGCCACTGAAAAGGCGCGGCAATCGGCGCTACTATCAGCACCACGAAGTATTGTTGATTCGTCGGATCAGGGAATTGTTGTACGAGCACGGCTTCACAATCAACGGAGCGAGAAATCGCCTGGATGAGCCGGCTAGCGCATCCTCGAAGAGTCTCAGGTTGGAACGGCAACTGGAACTGGGCGAAGTGAAAAGCGAATTGAAGAGCATTCTCTCCATGTTGAGTGCCTAGTAACCGATACGCATTAGTCGATATAATTGCAGTTCGGTCGGGGCGTAGCGCAGCCTGGTAGCGCACTTGCATGGGGTGCAAGGGGTCGGAAGTTCGAATCTTCTCGCCCCGACCAATAGAATCATAGGCTTGGATAATATCCAGGCCTTTTTTTTGTGCCTCGCGGGCACATTTTATGGCGTATAATTTATATTATGTTAAATACTGTGTTTGGGTACCGGATTTAGTACTCCGTATCACCCAGCGGCACAGTTGCGCACCCAAATATCGTCTAACCCGACTTCCGGCATCTCGATCAAGCGCGGACAAGAACACCTCATGCAAGTCCGCGAAGCGTTATGCCCGGAGGGGTCGACACTGCTTTCCGCGTTCCGAGTAAACCCGCAATGGAAATTCCCGTTCCACCGCCAAGAATTCCAATAACAGGAATCCAATAGTTAAAATCGTAAGGAACGCCAAGAGCCCTTTCTGCCAGAACGGCGGCGAGCGCAAGTGCCCCGACACTGGCAATAAACCCAGAGAGCAGTCCAATGGCCAGGAATTCGGCGAGTTGCACGACCACTACCTGCCGCCGACTGGCGCCTAGGGTGCGCATGATAGCTGCGTCGAATACACGCTCGTCCTGGGTAGTCACAATGGCGGCATACAGCACGACCAGTCCCGCCGCCAAGGCGAAAGCAAACACAAATGAGACGGCGTCGGCCACCTGATTCGTAATCGTACGCACTTGGCTCATGATTGCCGTCAGATCAATGACCGAAAGATTTGGGAATTTCCGGATAAGGCCACTGACGACGCCTTCGTTGCCTGGTTTAAGGTAGAAGCTGGTTATGTAACTTGCTGGATAGTCCTCGAGCACGCCGGGACTGGAGAGCACGAAAAAATTTGCCTTGAACGAGTCCCAGTCAACCTTTCGCAGACTAGTAACGGGCGCGGTGAATTTCGAGCCGGCAATGTCAAAGGACAATTGGTCACCCAGCTTGATGTCCAGCGTTTTCGCAATCCCCTCCTCGACCGAAAACTGCTTCTCAGACGCATCGGATGCCCAGAATTTTCCGGCCACGATCCGGTTGTCCGCCTGCAGCAAGGTCGTCCATGAAAGGTTGAATTCACGCTCGCTGGTACGCTTGGCACGTTCATCTTTGTAGGCAGATTGCACAATCGCCTTGTCGTTCACGGCAAATAGCCGGCCCTTTACCATAGGGTACAAGTCGGGCGTTTGCATTTGCAGTTCGGAAAAGTACGATTTCACTTCCGCGAGCTGATCACCCTGGATGTTGATGACAAACCGGTTAGGCATGTCTTCTTTTAGCGTGCTTTGCCAACGCGTGATCATGTCGGTTCGCACCAGCGTCAACATCAACATGGCCATGATGCCGAGCCCAAGCGCCATCACCTGTACGAGGCTCCCGCCGGAACGGCGTTTCATGTTGGCGATTCCATAGCGCCACGAACCGTTGGTTGCGCCACGAAGACTGCCGGCAAACTGGATCAGCAACCACCCTGCCAATGCTGCTACCGCAAGCGTGGCCATGAATCCACCCACGGCGATGGCACCGAGCTTGATATCGCCGGCCCGCCAAACGATCAGGCCGGCCAGCGTTGAGAAGCCGAGGAGGTACGCAAACACCGCACTTGCCTCAAAGGGCTCCATATCCCGGCGCAAAACGCGAAGCGTGGATACTTTTCGCAATGCCAGCAATGGCGGCAACGTGAATCCGAACAGCAATACCAAGCCGATCGCGACTGCCTGAAGTGCCGGCATGATCGACGGTAGCGGCAAGGACACAATGATGAAACTGGTAAGCATCCCCGCCAGTACGCTTTGCGCCGCAAACCCAGCCAGAGTACCCGCAACACATGCAGCAAGCGCCAACAACAGGAATTGCCACAGGTTAAGTACCAGAATGTCTCGCTGAGTTGCGCCCAGGCACCGCATCATAGCTGCACTGTCCATTTGTCGGTTTGAAAAGCGCCGCGCGGCAAGCGCGACGGCGACGGACGCCAGGACAACGGATAACAACGCGGCCAAGCCAAGGAAGCGTTGCGCCCGCTCCAGCGCCACCCGTACTTCGGATCGTGAATCGCGCACGCTTTCGAGGCGTTCGCCGCGTTCCAGCTTGTCAGCAAACGTGCTGCGGAACTCATCCACCAGCGCGATTTCGCCAGCAACAAGGAAACGATAGGACGCGCGACTGCCGATTTGTAACAATCCGGTGGCGGCCAAATCCTGCACATTGAGCATCACCCTCGGCGCAATGCCGAAGTAATCCAGCACGCTGTCCGGTTCTTTCGTAAGCACGGCCGCTATCCCGAGAGTCGTGGCGCCGACCTTGAGCGAATCACCGACTTGCGTGTTAAGCCGGGTCAGCAAGACCTCCGGTACCCAAATTGTTCCCGGCTGAGGAATGTCGCTGGTTTCCTGGCCCGGCATCCCTGCCCGATCGGCAATCCTGAATTTTCCTCGCAACGGGAAACCCGGGGTGATGGCCTTCAATTCCGCGAGATTGACGCCCTGCCCTTTGTCGGCGTCCCCGGCGACCATGCTGGGAAAGGTCGTTGATTCTGCCGTCGCCAGACCAAGTCGGGCCGCCTCGTCTCGAAAACGCTTCGATACCGGTTTGTCGGCGATGACCACTGCATCGGCAGCGATGAGTTCATTGGCCTGCCGGTTCAGCGCCGCTTCCACGCGGTCGGCAAACAACGCGACTGTGCTTACGCTCGTCACGGCGATCAATAGCGCCATGAACAGCACCTTTGCCTCACCAGACTTGCCGTTGCGGCGCAACATGCGCACTGCAAGCAAAAATTTCTTCATTACATCGCCATTTCGTGCTGAAGCTCTTCGGTGCTAACAACGCCCGCATCGATATTCAAGCGCCGGCCGCAGCGTGCCGCGAGTCCAAGATCGTGAGTAACAAGAATCAACGTCGTGCCGCGTTCGCGATTGAGTTCGAATAAAAGGTCGATCATCGCCCGCCCGGTTCTGGCATCGAGGTTTCCGGTTGGCTCGTCGGCAAACAGGAGCTTCGGTTCAGTGACGAAGGCCCGGGCAATGGCCACACGTTGCTGCTCGCCGCCCGAAAGTTGCTTGGGGTAGTGTTTGAGACGCGCGCCAAGACCGACGCGTTCAAGAATGGATTTCGCTTTCTTGCCGGCGTCCGTCGCGCCACTCAATTCGAGAGGAAGCATGACATTTTCAAGCGCACTCAGTGCCGGCAGCAACTGGAACGACTGAAAGACGAATCCTACCAATCGCCCGCGCAATTTTGCCCGGCCGTCCTCGTCAAGCGCAAACAAGTCCTCATTATCGATATGAACTTTGCCTTGACTTGGTGTGTCCAGGCCTGCCATCAGGCCCAAAAGGGTTGACTTACCGGAACCGGAGGCGCCAACGACCGCGACGGCTTCGCCGGCGTCAACGCTAAAATTTGCATTGTTGACGATAATGAGTTCACCATCGGACGTCATGACGCGCTTGCTTAGGCCCTCTACTCGGATCATTGGTACGTTGGCAATGGAAGCAGAAACAGGGCGGATCGAATATTCAGGCATGGATGGCACGGTTTCGAGGTTAGGTGGTCGAGGAAGAAAACTGAGTTGTAATCCTGTCAGCTTGCCCCCGGTCATGCGGGGATAATCTGATGAATGGCGGTATTCGGGGAACAGAAATTGAGAATTTGGCGACAAACTGGTGATATTGCAACTGAAAATTGTTTTGCAAACTATACGCGTGCGACGGGCAAGCGAATTTTGCTTTTCATGTTTCTGACCATCACGGCTGCAATTACGTTCATGTCCTTCAGCGCCGATGCGCGCGCGCAGCGTCTCATGATCTATGGCGACAGCCTTTCAGCGGCATATGGGATCGACCCGAAAAAAGGCTGGGTAAGCCTTTTACAGAGCCGGTTGCAGCCCGACGGCGTGACAGTAATAAATTCCAGTATCAGTGGTGAAACCACGCGTGGCGGTTTGAATCGCATCAAGGCTGATCTGGCTCGAATCAAGCCAAACCTGGTGGTGCTCGTATTGGGCGCCAACGATGGCCTGCGCGGACTGCCAATTGGCGAAACACGGAAGAACCTGCAGTCCATCATCAACAATACCCAGGCAGCCGGGGCCAAGGTTGTATTGATAGGTGTCCAGATTCCCCCCAACTACGGTATCGAATATGCACGGCAATTTCGCGATCTGTATTTTGATCTTGCCAGGATCAACCATCTTTCGCAGCCACCGTTCCTGCTTGAGGGGTTTGCGGACCGACTGGAATGGTTTCAGGCCGATCGCCTACACCCCACAACAGAGGCTCAGCCGGCGATCCTCGAAAATGTGCTTCCTGTCATCCGGAAAGCACTTAACCAGCCGGTTCCTTCCAGCAAAGTCACCGTCAAGTCATGAATGCACCGGACCGGCAGTTTGCAATTCCCGCCAAGACCGGCATACAGTCCCTGCCGCTTTCACTCGTTGAACTCGACGCCTTCGACGCCGTAATAGATACGCGCAGTCCCGGCGAGTTCGCAGAAGATCATTTGCCGGGTGCGGTAAACCTGCCGGTCCTCAATGACGCCGAACGTGTAAAAGTCGGTACCCTGTACAAACAAAGCTCGGCATTCGCTGCAAAGAAGGCCGGTGCGGCGATAGTCGCGCGGAATATCGCGTTTCACATTGAAAACGCCTTCTTGGACAAGTCGAAAGGTTGGAAGCCGCTTGTCTATTGCTGGCGTGGAGGATCGCGTTCGGCTGCAATGGCCCATATTCTTCGAAGTATCGGTTGGCCGGCCTTGCAGCTAGAGGGCGGTTACAAGGCATGGCGCAGCCAGGTACGCCAAGATCTCGACACATTGCCAGCGCAATATTCTTACCGCGTCATCTGTGGTCGCACCGGATCGGGAAAAAGCCGCCTTCTCGAAGCGCTCGAACATGATGGACAACAAGTACTCGACCTTGAGAATCTGGCAGCACACAGAGGGTCAGTACTGGGCGACTTGCCCGGCGAGGCACAACCTGCCCAGAAGATGTTTGAAAGCAGGATATGGTCGAAACTTACAAAATTCGACCCTGCGCAGGCGGTGTATGTCGAGGCAGAAAGCAAGAAAGTCGGGAGCGTGAGAGTTCCGGAAGCACTGATCCAATGCATGCGCACCAGTCCCTGCTTCGATCTTTTAACGCCGCAAATGCTAAGGTTGAGACTGCTTCGTGAGGAATACACTCACCTGATCGCCAATCCCGAACTGCTGTTCGCCAAGCTTGATTGCCTGAAGGCGCTGCATTCCGTCGAGCGTATTGAGTCGTGGAAGGCCCTGGCAAACAACGCACGATGGGATGAGTTTGTTGCCGACATGCTGCTTCATCACTACGATCCTGCCTATGCGCGGTCGATGTTCACAAACTTCATTCATGCGCAAGTAGCGATACCATTGCCTGTTGAAGACATTTCATTTGAAGGCTTCCAGAAGGTGGCGCGATCGTTGCGGGGGCAATGCACGTCAGATTGACCGCGTAAGCACCCGAAAAAACAATCGCCATTCCCGAGCCAATCCGCTAAACTTGTTGTAAATCAGTGTGTAACCATTGAATCTTTATCAATTTTCTAACTTCCTGCCCGCAGCAATTCGTCAAAGACATCCGCAAGAAAATGATTAACCGACCGACCAAAATAGGTAAATACGATATTAGTGGCGAACTCGGACGCGGTGCGACCGCCGTAGTCTATCTTGGCGAAGACAAGTTCAATGAACGCAAGGTGGCCATTAAGGTGGCGATGGGTGACGAAGGCATGGGCGCCGATGAGGCACGCCGTTTTGAGAAGCTGTTCCTCAATGAGGCGGCGATGGTCGGCAAACTATCACATCCGAATATTGTCGGCGTATTTGATGCCGTTGTTGAAGGCGATCTGCGCTACATCGTCATGGAGTTCGTCGGCGGCGGCAATCTTAAGAAATTCTGCACTGAAACCAATCTTTTGCCGGTGCGGCAAGCGGTATTGATCATTTTCAAGGCCTGCCGCGCGCTCGACTATGCGTTTCAGAATGGCGTGATACATCGCGATATAAAGGCCGCAAATATCCTTCTGTCAGATCGCGACGATATCAAGATATCGGATTTTGGAACCGCACAGATTTCGCATTCGACTCATACCCAGATCGACGGGTTTGTCGGCTCACCGGCATACATGGCGCCGGAACAGATCAACGAAGAACCTCCGCTTATACTTTTTCCAAACCGGCCGGCGGCCAGTTTTCGAGTTTCATGCCGAGCGTGAGGCCACGCGAGGCAAGCACTTCCTTGATTTCGTTGAGC
>JANNGY010000503.1:0-2231 GCA_031404095.1 Betaproteobacteria bacterium
TGCCAAATCCGCCGGGCACCAGGATCGCATCCATGTTGGCCAATGCGGCCACGCCGTCCTTCTCGATCTGTTCGGAATCGAGGTAGTGGATTTTCACCTTGGTGCGGGTATGGATGCCGGCGTGGGTCAGCGCCTCCGACAGGGATTTGTACGAGTCCGCGAGATCGACATACTTGCCGACCATCGCCAGGTCAATCTCGTGCTCGGGATGCTCAAGCGCTTCAACGATACCGTCCCACAGCGTCAGGTCGGCAGGCTTGGGCGTCAGATGCAGCTTGCGGCAGACGATTTCGTCGAGCCCCTGCTTGTGCAGCATTTTCGGAATCTTGTAGATCGAGGTGGCGTCGTAGCAGGAAATGACCGAGCCTTGGTCGACATTGGTGAACAGCGCGATCTTGCGCCGGTCATCGTCGGGGATCGGCCGGTCGCTGCGGCACATGACCACATCGGGCTGGATACCGATTTCACGCAACTCCTTGACGCTGTGCTGGGTGGGCTTGGTCTTGATTTCACCCACCATGGCGAGATACGGCACCAGCGTGAGGTGGATGTAGCAGGCATTGTCGCGGCCCTGCTCGATGCCCATCTGGCGAATTGCCTCGAGGAACGGCAGCGATTCGATGTCACCCACCGTACCGCCGATTTCAATGATGCCGACCTCGGCATCCTCGGTGCCGGCACGGATCGAGGCCTTGATCTCGTCGGTGATATGCGGAATCACCTGCACCGTGCCGCCGAGATAGTCGCCGCGCCGTTCCTTGTTGATGACGCGCTCGTAAATCTGCCCGGTGGTGAAATTGTTCGACTTCTTCATCTTCATCGAGATGAAGCGTTCGTAGTGGCCGAGATCGAGATCGGTCTCGGCGCCGTCTTCGGTGACGAACACTTCGCCATGCTGGAACGGCGACATCGTGCCCGGATCCACATTGATGTAGGGATCCAGCTTCATCATCGAGACTTTGATGCCGCGCGATTCGAGAATGGCGGCGAGAGAGGCGGCGGCGATGCCTTTTCCAAGCGAGGAAACCACGCCACCGGTAACGAATATGTACTTGGTCATGCCGACCCCCAGCCCTTGCGGTTGGAAATTGGTATTTTACACGAGTGCGATGGCATTCCGATTTATCGGCGCTTGCAAGGGGAGCAATTCAAACTGATATGGAGCGGTTCGCCATATTGCTTCCCCCTTTGAAAAAGGGGGTGAAGCAGGGGATTCGCGAAGCATGCTTCGCGCCTGCTGAACGGCCCGCCTATGCAGTGGCGGGTGCGTCCTGCAAGGATTGAGGGGGATTTTCGCTCGTTGCACACGCAACCGTACAAGATTTCTTGCGCCCTAAATCCCTCCCACCTTGCAGGCCGCGTGCCCCGCTGCAGCGGGGCACCGTTCCGCAGGCGAGCGGCATGCCGCTCGAATCCCTGCTCCACCCTCCCTTTGCAAAGGGAGGAGCAAACCACCACATCATTTTGAATCGCACCCGCTTGCAAGAGCAAATCCTGAACCACGGCGGGCTGCGACGGGCTGCCAATTTCGCATAAACTGCTGGTCATGAAAGTCAACGGGCAAGCGTATCGCAGCATCTGGGCGGAGGAAAACCCGCGGCGTGTGCACGTGATTGACCAGGCGCGGTTGCCGTTCGCGTTTGCCACGCTGACGCTGACAACGCGCGACGACATCGCGCATGCGATTCGCGCGATGCGGGTGCGTGGCGCGCCGCTGATCGGCGTTGCGGCCGCTTTCGGCGTGGCGCTGGCGATGCGCCATGACGATAGCGACCACGCGCTCGAGGAGGCTATCGCGGTGCTGCTCGCGACCCGTCCTACCGCGGTCAACCTGTCATGGGCGCTGCAGGCAGTCGGAACGCAATTGCGCAGGATGCCACATCAACTTCGCGCGGACACGGCCTGGTCGCTGGCCAAGAAACTTGCCGACGAGGACGTGGCCACCAACGAGGCCATCGGCGAACACGGCCTTCCGCTCATTCGCGCCCTGAACGCAAAACTGCAGCGACCGGTGAACATCCACACCCATTGCAACGCCGGCTGGTTGGCAACCGTCGATTGGGGAACGGCGCTGGCAGTGATCTACAAAGCCCACGCCGCCGGTATCCCGCTGCACGTCTGGGTGGATGAAACGCGGCCGCGCAACCAGGGAGTGCTCACCGCGTGGGAATTGCGGCAACAAGGCGTGCCGCATACCTATATCGTCGACAACGCCGGCGGCCACCTGATGC
>JANNGY010000504.1:0-1910 GCA_031404095.1 Betaproteobacteria bacterium
GACGAAGGCGTGCTGGTACTCGATTCGCCGGCCGGGTTGCATGGCGACAAACTCGCCGACCTCGTCAAGCGCGTGGAGCAAGTGATCGTGCCGATCGTGCCGTCGAGCTTTGATTTCGCAGCGACCCGCACCTTCCTCGATGAACTCCTCGAAGAAAAGGCGATACGCAAGGGCAAGGCCTTTGTGGCGATCGTCGGCATGCGCGTCGATGCGCGCACCCGCGCGGCCGAAAAGCTCGATGAGTTCCTGGCGCCGATTGATTTGCCGGTTCTGACCCACCTGCGCGATACGCAGAATTACGTCACCGCCGCCTTCGAGGGCAAATCGATCTTCGACATGACGCCGTCAATCGTGGCGCAGGACGTGGCGCAATGGCAGCCGATTGCAAGATGGCTCAGTCATTGATCCTCATCGCGCAGCTGGCGTTCACGCACAAAGAAATAGATCGGTCTTTCGCCGTGCCGGGCATGGCGTTGGCGATAATGGCGGTATCGTCCCGCGGAAACCTGCCATGACCCTTGCCCGTTTCGCCTCACCTTCGCGCCTGTCGCGTTTTTTCACGGCCGCTGCGGTTCTGTTGACCGCGCCACTCGCGACCATTGCAATCGCCCAGGCCACGTCCCCGCCGCCTGCTGCGACGGGCGAAAAAGCAGGCGCACCGCCCGTCGGCGTGGCCGCATTCAATATGGCATGGGCCGGCACGCTCGACGATTTCAAGCGCTACGTCGAAGTGTGTAGCGCGCCCAAGGTCGACTGGTGCGACACACGGGCGCGCATCGTCCGCGGTGCTGCCGCAGCCACGCCCGAGGAACAGGCGCGTGCCCATCAATGCCAGGCAGCGACGCTGGCCGCGGCCGGCGGCGCCACCGCGTCAATGATGATCGCACCCTGCAATGCCTATCGCAGCGCGCTGCCGCCGAAGCCGGGCTCACCACCGGACGACCCGGCCGTGCGGCGCGCGCCGGCCGCGTATGCCGCCAAGCTGGAGGGTTTGCGCAGCACCGTCGAGCGCGTGATCGAGCGAGATGACGTTTCGGTCCTGGCGTTTCAGGAGGTGAAATCGCGCGCCGTGATCGAGACCGTGCTGGGCAAATTCGCCGGGCGCTTCGACATCTGCGTGGCGGCCCACAACGCCTTCCAGACCATTGCTTTTGCATGGGACAAAAGCGTGACGTCGCGGCCCGGGCAATGTGAAACGCACAGCGCGCTGGCCCTCAAGGATCCGCCCAAGGACCCGGCCGCCTTCCGCCGCGTGCGCCCCGGCCTCGCGCTCGAACTCACCATCAATGGCGCGCCGGTGACGTTCCTGAACGTCCACCTCAAGGCCGGCTGCGCGAACATCGTTGCCACGGAACGGTATCCTGCGCGCCTGCTGACCGATGCAAGCGAAGCCTGCGAGGTATTGAACCGCCAGGTGCCGATCCTGGAAAGCTGGATCGACGCCGTGGCCGCACGTTCGCCGCGGCTGGTCTGGCTGGGTGATTTCAACCGTCGCATCGACGAAGAAGCGGCAGCGGGGTTTGCCAGGGATCAGGTTCGCGCCGACGGCAGCGACCCGGCCGGCCCCAACAAAATCGACGCCGACGGCAAGGTAGCCTCACGCTACCTGTGGCAGGAACTCTCGGACGGCTCGCCGACCTTGCATCAGGTGCCGCTGTCGACGAGCGAGGGAGGCTGCTCAGGATTTCAGGGACTCGATCACGTGGTGATCAGCGACGCATTGAAGCGGCTCAACCCGGGCACGATTGCCTCGCGAAAGGTCGCGGTCGACAGCGCGCCCGGGGTAGATATCGAGACCAGCGATCATTGCCCGCGCATTGTGCAGTTGCGGTTTTGATTTCAGTTCAGGTTCATGCTTGAAATAATTTGCGCGGCCAAATTTTGATAGGCCTGTCGTCCCAGCGGAGGGT
>JANNGY010000505.1:0-2316 GCA_031404095.1 Betaproteobacteria bacterium
GCGCCCTGCGCAACCAGAACACCACGTCGCCGGTTGGACGCGTCAAGGGCCCACTCGATGAACAAAGCATCCGCCTGGTCGGGCGCATCGAATCGCCGGCCGAATTTGAACAGATCGTGCTGAAGCGGCGCGGCAATGAAGTGGTGCGACTCGGGCAGGTTGCAAGCGTTGCCGATGGTTTTGCCGAACTCTCCGGATTCAGCCTGCGCAGCGGTCATCCTAACGTCGGCATATCGGTCACCCGTTCGCGCGACGCCAGTACGGTTAGCGTCGCCAACAAGGTCCGCAAGCTGGTTGAAGAGATCAACAAGACCCTGCCTGCCGGCTCCAAGCTCGAAGTCACGCAGGACGGTGGCGAGGATGCCCAGGAGAGCCTGCAGAATGTTATCGAAGCACTTCTGTTTGGCGCGCTGCTGACCATTTTCGTCGTCTATGCCTTTCTCAATTCGTGGCGCTCGACCCTGATCACTGCGCTGGCTTTGCCGACCTCGGTGATCGCTGCCTTCATTGCGGTGTGGGCGTGCGGATTCACGCTCAATTTCATGACGCTGCTCGGGCTTTCGCTGGCGATCGGCGTGCTCATCGATGACGCGATCGTGGTGCGCGAAAACATTGTCCGGCATATGGAAATGGGCGAGGACCGGCGCACCGCCGCCAGTGCCGGCACGCAGGAGATCGGTCTCGCGGTGACAGCAACCACGTTTTCGATCATCGCGGTGTTCATTCCCGTCGCCTTCATGGGCGGCGGCGGCGGCGAATGGTTCCGGCCGTTTGCACTGACGGTGGCCACGTCGGTGCTGGTGAGCCTGTTCATTTCCTTCACGCTAGACCCGATGCTGTCGGCCTACTGGGGTGACCCGGTCGGCTATCAGCAGCGGCCGAAGAAGGGGCTCAGCCTGTGGCTCTCAAGGTTCAATGCCTGGTTTGATCATCAGGCTGACAGATATGGAAATGTGATCGCATGGGCATTGCATCACCGGCGCTACATGGCGGGCATTGCCGGCCTGAGCCTGGTCGGCGCCCTGTTGCTGCAGTATTTTGCGGGCGGTTCCAGTTTTCTGCCGGCATCCGACGTTGGCACCGTTGCCATTGAGGTGCGTACCCCGTCCAGCGCCAGTCTCGAATATTCGCGCCTGAAGGTCGAAAAGGCCGCGGAACTGGCGCGGACAATGAAAGAGACGGTGGCAACCAACAGCAACGTCTTCGCCGGCGGCGGGCGCATCTACGTGGACATCGGCAAGAGCACCAAGCGCGAGCGCTCCGCGAGCGAAATTGCCGTCGAATTGCGCCAGCAACTGGCGCGGCTGGTCGGCGCGGAATACGTCGTGCTTGATGATTTGAACAACGGCGCCCGAAAGCCGGTGCAAATCCTGTTTTCCGGGCCCGACTCCAGGCGCCTGATGGCCATCACCAGCGACTTCATGCAAAAACTTGCCACGGTGCCCGGTGCGATTGATGTTGGCCTCTCCGAGCAGGATCCCAAGGACGAACTGAAGATCGAGCTCAATCGCGGCCTCGCCAACGCTCTCGGCATTTCGGTGGGCGATGCGGCACAGGCCTTGCGTGTTGCGTTTGCCGGCGTGGAAGTAGGTGACTGGGTCGATCCGACCGGTGAATCGCGCGACGTCGCGGTCCGCCTGCATCCGGAGGATCGGGTCAATGCCGCCAATATCGAACATCTTCCGATCGCCGTCACCGGCAGCAACATGATGGTGCCGCTGGATCAGATTGCCACCATCACCATGGGCAAGGGGCCGGCGCAGATCCAGCACTCGGACGGCAAGAGAATGATCGCGGTATCGGCCAACGCGCAGGGGCGCTCACCGGGTGAAGTGACGTCGGACGCCATGAAAATCGCCAAGCAGATCGATTTTCCCGCCGGCTACGGACTCGAACTCGGCGGCGCGTCGCGCGACCAGAAAGAAGTCTTCACGGAAATGGGCATCGCGCTGGTCATGGGTATCGGCCTGATGTATTTCACGCTGGTGATTCAGTTCGGATCCTTCACCGCGCCATTGCCGATCATGCTGTCGCTGCCCTTGAGCCTGATCGGCGTGGTCGTCGCGCTGTTGCTGACCAAGGGCACACTGAACCTGATGAGTTTCATCGGCGTCATCATGCTGATGGGCCTGGTGGCAAAGAATGCGATCCTGCTGCTGGACTGCGCGCGCAAGGAAGAACAGCAAGGGGTCGGTCGCGAAGAGGCGCTGATGCATGCCGGCCGGGTACGGCTGCGACCCATTTTGATGACCACCTTCGCGCTCATCGCCGGCATGATGCCGGTGGCCATCGGGCTCGGCGAGGGCGGCGAGTTCT
>JANNGY010000506.1:0-13237 GCA_031404095.1 Betaproteobacteria bacterium
GCCAGATTCGCAGGCGATTTGAAAGTGACGAGTTATCAATGGTTTGGGAGGTATGTGTGGCCAGTGGTCAACACGCAACCGTTCTCGCGCCGGCAGCGAAGTACACTTTTTTCATGCATGTTTCGCCGGTGAAAAATGGAAGTCGCCATTCAATCAACGAGATACATAGATCACACGAGGAGTTTTTTTATATACACCGGCTGTGGCAGTGTCGAGTTCCTGAAAGGTGAGATCGTGGACATTCCGCCGGCGAAAAACTCGGTCGATGTGATCATTTCCAATTGCGCCATCAAATGGATTCCCGCTCGGTGCAACCCTTGTGGTTGTTCGCAGGAATGACAGGGTTTCTGGAGGTACCGGTTGGGAAACTTCTCGAAACCTCAAAAACTTGTCATCCCCGCGAATGCGGGGATCCAATTTTCTACGCACATCAATGATTTACGAAAAATGGATTCCCGCATTCGCGGGAATGACAGGGTTTTTATTGATCCGGCGATTAAACAGGTTCAATTGGAAAAAAAGATGTCCTTCCCCCGCGAACAACCACAAGGGTTGCGCCGGGCGGGGGGCCAAGTTGGCCGTGGGAGCATGTGTGGACTTGGGTCCCCGCCTTCGCGGGGAAAGGAAAATTTTTCAACATACTTAATCGCCGGATCAATAGATGTTCTCGGTTGGCGATCTCTAGCATTGGCGCGGCGTTTGGGGCAATAACGGCTGCAACCGCGCGCCAGTGCTAGACTTTCGTCCGCCCGTGGGGGATAGCACTACCTTATGTCAATGCCGTGCCAACTGCCGCAACCGCTCGACACCCACCGGCTCTTCCGCCATCAGCGGCACCACCGCCCAGCGCCTGGCATGCTGTGTGGATACCGCTTCGATTTGCGCGAGCTCGTTCGCGGCGCGCTGCCGCAACAGTGGCGAGGTCGGATGTGCGAACGCGAGACTGTTGTTGATAATCCATGCCCACGGCTCGATGCCGGCGCGGCGCAGGTCGGCCTGCAGATTGGCAGCCTCCAGCACCGGCGTGGTTTCGGCCAGCGTGACGATCAGTACCTTGGTGCGTTCGCTATCCTGCAGCTGCATCATCGGCGTGAGGAAGTGCGCGCCTTCGTTTTTGTTACGCGCCATGTTTCGCGCCACCTCGCGGTGATAGGCGCCGGTCGCATCGAGCAACAGCAGCGTGTGCCCGGTCGGCGCGGTATCCATCACGACAAACTTCTTGCCGGCCTCGCGGATGATGCGCGAGAACGCCTGGAACACGGCGATCTCTTCGGTACACGGCGAGCGCAGATCTTCTTCGAGCAGCCGCCGGCCATGTTCATCCAGGTTTTTTCCCTTTTTCGCCAGCACCTCCTGGCGATAGCGCTCGGTTTCCGCGTGCGGATCGATGCGGCTGACGCTCAGGTTTTCCAGCGACCCATCCATCGTTTCAATCAGATGCGCCGCGGGGTCCGAGGTGGTGAGATGCACCGGGTAGCCGCGGCTGGCCAGTTCGACCGCGACTGCGGCGGCCAGCGTGGTCTTGCCGACCCCGCCCTTGCCCATCAGCATGATGAGGCCGTGGCCGCGATTTTGCCCATGGCCGGCCAGATCATCGACCAGCGAGGTGAGCGTCGGCGCCGCCGGCATCGCGATCGGGGCGGCAATCGCCTCCACCGCAGCCGCTTGATCGGTCAGCAAGCCGCGCAGCGCCGCGAGGCCCACCAGATTGAACGGTTTCAGCGGGACAAGATCGGTCGGCAAACTGCGCAGCGCCTCGGGCATATCGGCGAGCGCCGCCTTCTCGCGCCTGCACACGGCAGCGGCCAACGCGTCCCCGGTCGCTTCCGCTTCGCCAAGGATGCCGTTGATGACCAGATATTGCTGGCCCAGCCCAATGGCCGCCAGTTCCTCATGGGTGCGTGCGGCCTCGCGCAGGGTCGAGGGCTGCGCACGCGCGACCAGGATCAGGCGTGTGTGCGCGGCGTCGGCCAGTGCCTCGACAGCAGCCTGGTACTGCGTGCGCTGTTTTTCCAACCCCGCAAGCGGGCCGAGGCAGGAGGCGTCGCCTTCGCCCTCGTCCAGAAATCCGCTCCACGCCCCTGGTAGTTGCAGCAGGCGAATGGTGTGACCGGTGGGCGCGGTGTCAAAGAGGATGTGGTCGTAGGCTTTCCGTAGCGCGCCATCGGTGAGCAATGCGGTGAATTCGTCAAACGCGGCAATCTCGGTGGTGCAGGCGCCGGAGAGCTGTTCCTCGATCGATTTCACCACCGCATCCGGCAGCACGCCACGCACCGGCCCGACAATGCGGTCGCGGTATTGCTGCGCGGCAGCCTGCGGGTCGATCTCCAGCGCGAACAAGCGCGGCACGGCGGCAACCGGCGTAATCGCGTTGCCGATGGTGATGCCAAACACCTGCCCGACGTTCGACGCGGGATCGGTGCTGACCAGCAGGACGCGCTTGCCTTGATCGGCCAGTTGCACCGCCGCCGCGCACGCGAGCGAGGTCTTGCCGACACCGCCCTTGCCGGTGAAGAACAGGAACGGCGGCGGTTGATCGATGAAACGCACGGCAGTCTCCGCCGTTATCGCGCGCTCAACCGCAGCAGCGGCCACCACTGCAGCAGTTGCCGGCTTCTACCGGTTCCGCGACAGAAAATTTGGCCCAGCGCGCCAGTTCATTACGCTGCGGGTAGCGACCAGCCAGTGCGACTTCGCCATCGACCAGGATCAGCGGCAATGCCTCGGTGCCGGAGCGCTCCAGAAATCCTTTCACCACCGCATTGTCGGCATAAGCCGTGGGCTGCTGGGCAAGATTAAAGCGCTCGATCGCCGCGCCGCTCTGGCTGGCCCATGCGAAATCGGCGGCGAAGTCGACCAGTTGCTGGTCGACATTGGCGCCGCATACCCCTGAGCTGCAGCACAGGGCGGAATCGAATACCTGGATACTTGTCATGTTGAATTTTCCGGTGAATGAGAAACGATTTTCCAGCATACGCCAAGGCGCGCACCGGACAATTGAGGCATCACAAGGAACGACAAACTATTGAAGTCGCCATTTTTCGAGACACCGTTTCCATTGCGGCGGGCGTGACGCAGGTCAAGGTTGCCAGGAATTGCACCGGTATGATTGGCCGGTCTGTGATGCCACGAATTCCCTGTTTTTCAATGGATGCCAATTTTTATGAAAGTCTTCGGAATCGCCGGTCACTCCGGCATGGGCAAGACCACGCTGCTCGAGCGCCTCGTGCCGGAAATTTCGTCACGCGGGCTGGTGGTGTCGCTGATCAAGCACAGCCACAAGAACATCGATATCGACCGGCCGGGGAAGGACTCGTTTCGCCTTCGTGAATCCGGCTGCAAGGAAGTGCTGCTGCTCGGCAACGACCGCTGGGCGCTGATGCACGAGCTGCGCGGCGACGCCGAGCCATCGCTGGATTTCTTGCTGGATCGCATGCAGCATTGCGACCTGGTCCTGATCGAGGGATTCAAGAACGGCCATTTCCCGAAGCTGGAAGTGTGGCGGCCTGCCATCGGCAAGCCGATGCTGTGGCCTGAGTGGCCGGGGATAGTGGCGATCGCCAGCAACGCGCCGTTGGCCACGCCGGAGGTCGCCGCGCTGGACCTGTCGGATACGGCGGCGATTGCGGATTTCGTGCTGGCGCACGCGACGGAGCGTTGATGGCGTGGCGCGCGCTACCCTGAGTGTGCGATTCGCGGGATGTCACGCGGCCGTACCCCAACGAGTCCTTTCCCCGCGAAGGCGGGGATCCAAGTCTGGAGCTGGATCGCAGGCGCGAACTTGGGCCCCCGCCTTTGCGAGGGAAGGACCATTGAATTTGATACTGCACACTATTTAGTTACCGGATCAACAAGGATCCCGAGCGCATGGCACAAGCACTGGTGCGGTGTTCAGGGGAAAAACGGCTGGAACACCTCGCCACTACTTGAGTTACGTGCCTGAATAGTTCGCGATTTTGCAAGTCCGAAACACGGAGCGATATCGCCCCCGGCGTGCTTGTTCCTTTTCTTCCTGTCCCCGCTAGAGCTTCGGCGCAAGCGGTTTTTCGGTTTCCATTTTCACGAAGCACTCGGTGAGTTCTGCCAGTGCGCGGTAGAACGCGGTTTCGGCATGGACCTTGACGGTGGCGGTGAAGTCAGCGATCCATGAGCCAAGATGCTCGCCGAGAAACCGCCGCTGCAGCAGTTGTACCGCAGCCAGGTCGGCCAGGTTGCCGCTGCTCTTCGCCAATCGTTGTGTGAAAAGCAGCAGGTACAGGAACTCCAGTTCGACCGCCACGTGGTCCGGCAAATCGGAAAAATCCTCGCTGACGTCAAAGCCGCCCTGCTCGTAGAGTTCACGCACCGCCGCTGTCGAGTCTTGCTCAGGATCTGCATTCTCGCCGAGCCACGCCGACTCATACGGCGAGGCCAGTGCCTTTATCGGGCCGAGAAACAGCCTCGTGTAGTCAACCAGCAATTCCTCCAGATCCCGCGCGGCAAACGCTTCGCCCAGCTTGCGAGCGCGCATGGCAAGGTCAGGATGAATCGCGGTGGCGGCGGTCAGCATGGAGTTGAACACGCGTTCTTCGGCGAAAGCTGCGGTGGGTTCGCAGTAGCAGGCTGACAGAAACCGGCACAGGTCCTCACGCGCGCTGGCATTGGCTTGCACATCTTCAGTCATTGCAACTCCTGATCGGGTTTGGCACGGCCTGCCACCGGCAGCAAAACAAAGGGCCGGCAGGGCCGGCCCTCGCAGCACCACATTAGAGCACTATGCCCGCGGACTGTATTTGCCGATGTAATGCACGTTCGGCTTGGTCTTCTTTTCTTCCAGCAGCCGGAAGGATTTTTCTTTCTTCAGGATCTGTGCGATCTCGCTCTTCGGGTCTTCCTGGTCGCCAAAAATGCGCGCCTGGGACGGGCAGACTTCCACACATGCCGGCTGCAGGCCGTTGAGTACCCGGTGGTAGCAGAAGGTGCATTTCTCGATCACGTCGTCGGTACGAACGGGCTGAAGGTCGCCGCCTTTCCAGTTGTTCAGCATCGGCGGCAATGCGCCCGCCAGCGCGGCGAGTTCGGCGCCGGAAGACGTACAACCGGGAATGGCCGAGGTCTTGTCAGCCCAGCGCGGCTGCGGATTGTCCCCGACCGGGTTAAGGCTGATCACACTGTAGGTCTCGCCGGTCAGGCTGGACGGGCCCAGTGTCTCGTGGCTGTACGGGCACCCCTTCGCCCTCTGGCAGTCGCCGCAACCGACGCAAAGTTCCGGATCATGCATCGTGATGCCTTCCGGTGTCTTGTAAAGTGCCTTGTAGGGCTTGCCCTTGCCCGCCTTCTCGGGATTGCCCGGGCAGATCTTGATGCAGGGTGCATCGGTGCAGTGATTGCACAGCACCGGCATCACGGAGAACTTCGTGTTGGGAAACTTTCCTTCGGTTTTCATCACGAAGTCGGCCCAGTTGAAACTCTGCCCATCGGCGCGGTCGCGGGTGTTGTTTTCGGCCTTGCAGGCAAAAGCGCAGGCGCCACAACCGTTGCATTTTGCGAGGTCAATGACCATTCCAAGTCTTGCCATGATGTATTGCTCCTTTATCTCGTCGAGGGCGATCAGGTCTTCTGGATCCGCACGCCGGTGAATCCGCCGTTGCGCGCGGTTGAACCGCTCAGCCGGTCGTAATCATCGACAAGGATTTCGTTGTTGTTGCCACCGAGGGGAATGGCCTTGGCATAGTCTTTTGCTGCAATCCGGCCATATGCCCAGTGGCCCTGGCCGTAGCATTTGGCCACGGTGCCGGGGCGCACACCCTCCCACAGCTTGAGCTGGCAACTGATGGTCCCGGCGATGGAAGTGATGCTCACGTTGTCGCCGGTCTTCAAGCCCAGCCTCGCGCCGTCGAGCGGGTTCATCTTGACCACGTCCCCCCATGACACATCGCCCGGATCGACTTTCTTGAACTCCTGATACCACGAAAGGTTGGCGGACCGTCCTTCGCGGTTCAGGCGAGACTTGTAGTCGACGAAGGTGAATGGATAATCGGCCACGCTGCCATGTCGCTTGACGGTTTCGTAGTGCGGCACAAAGGCCACCTCGCCGCGCGCGACGTAACCGCTGACGGTCATGATGTCGTCGACCGTGGTCTCGAATTTCTTGGCGTGTTCCAGCAGGCCTTTTTTCAGCGTCTCGCTGTAGAACTCGAACTTCTTGGTCTCGGTGGCAAACTTGCCGCCCCAGCCTTTCTTCAGCGTGTATTTGGCACCGCTGAACATGCCCTTCTTCTTGAACTCGCCCCAGCCGATGATCGGGGCATCGCCTTTCAGCGGCTCCTTGGCGGCCCAGATCGGCGCGCTCTTCATCTTGGCGGCAATTTCCGAGAATTCCAGCGCGGTGGTCGGCGCCTTGCCGGTCTCCGGGTCCTTGAACTCTTTCGAGTAGTAGTCGAACAGGTTGGCGAAACCCCTGGCCTTGAGTTTTTCAGCGAGCAGCCACATCACTTCGGTTTCTTCCTGCTTCACGTCCCACAGGCGCTTGACGGCGCCTTGCTGCAGCGACGCATAGCCGTGGCCATTGCCGCCGTTGGTGACGATCGACCAGCCCTCGGCCGAGTTGAAAGTCGACGGCAGCACGATGTCGGCAAACTGCGTCATCTCCGACGGGTTGGGCACCATGTGAACGAAGAACGGCACCTTGGCCATCGCCTTGTCCCAGCGGTCTGCGCCGGTGCAGGAGAAGTTCAAGTTAGCCCATGAGGCAATCAGCACTTTGACCGCGCCTGGGTCTTTGAGCATGTTGTTGGCCACATTATTGAGAACCACACCGCTACCGGTCTTGGCATTCATCATGGCAGGCATGTCCTTGGCGCCACGGCCATCGAGCTTCTTGCCCTTGCCGGCGGTTTTGGCCAGGTCATCGACATAGGCATCCGACTTGGGCGTCGGCGCCAGCGGCGGGCCACTCGGGCTTTGCCAGACGCCACCTTCGACGTCGATCGAGCCCACCAGGCCGTTCAGCGCATGCACCGCCATCGCGCTGTAGGTGCCGCGCGGGTGCATGGCAGCTCCCGGCCCCATCCAGACAGCGACCTTCGGCGCAGCCTTGCCCATGGCGCGCGCCACGCGCACGATCTGCGCGGCCGGGATCAGCGATTCTTTTTCACCCCAGGCCGGCGTCTGGCTCTTCAGTTCCAGGTTCCACCACTTCACCAGGCCATACGTTTCTTTCTCGACGAATGCCGCCTCGTCAACCGTGCTGCCCGCGACAAACAGGTTCTTTCCGTCCTTGAAGTCGCCGACGAACTCGCGATTCCACAAGCCTTCGGTCAGCAGCACGTGCGCAATGGCGCCGGCCAGCGCCCCATCCGTCCCCGGACTGAGCGGCAGCCATTCGTGCGCCTTGGCAGCGATATTCGACAGGCGCGGATCGACCGCGATCACGGTGCCGCGCTTCACGATGTCCGGAAAGCGGTTCATCACGTTCGGCACCATGCGGTTGGATGCCAGCGGGTCGCAACCCCAGGCAACGAGGCAGTCTGTTTTTTCCAGGTCGTAGTCGCGGTAGCCGAAGAAGCCCTGTGTCAGGCCCGGACCCATTTTTTCGGCCTCGGCGCAAATCGAGCTGTGCGAAAAATAATTGGGCGTGCCGAATACTTTTGGCAGCGTGCCATACAGCAAGTCGGTCGAGGTCGGTGAGTAGCGCCCGCGTATGTACGTCAGCTTTTGCGGCTCACCGGCCGTGCGCAATTCGATCATCTTCTCGGCGACGGTATCCATTGCCTCGTCCCAGCTGATCGGCACAAACTTCGGATCGACGCCGCGGCCCTTGAGCGGGTTGGTGCGCTTCATCGGTGTCTTGATGCGGTCCGGGTCATACATTTGTTGCGGAATCATGTGGCCGCGCGGGCAGACATAGCCGTGGTTGGTCTTGGACAGCGGATTGCCGCGCACCCGCGTGGCACGGCCGCCCTGCACGAAGATCTGGATGGCGCACCATTGCGTGCAGCCCTGGCAGGTGCTGGCGACCCAGTCACCCACGGCGGGACTACTGGGCTTGGCCTTGCGCGGCTTGAAGGCATTGATGGCGGGCACCGCTGCCTCGCCAGACCCGGCAACCATCCAGACCGCGGAAGCGGACGATGCCATCAAGAACTCACGTCTGTTCAACTTCATGACTTCCTCCCTTTGGGCGCAGCATCCTGCAAAGATGGTAGTAATTTAGCCTTCCCCACAAGGCTGCTTTTGATGCGGGTCAATGGCACGCAATTTATACCTGGTCTGGCCTTCGGCGCGGCGTGGATCGGCGCATCGTTGGCGGCCCGGATAGCGGTAAACGGGCTGACGCGCGCCGCGATGCGGCACGGTGGCGCGCCGGCATCGAAACGGGCAAACTACCCGGCCCAGGTCAGGACACGCTTTTCCTGCCCCGTGGCCAGAAGCTTCGCGCGCGCTTGGCGCGGCAAACAGGAACGCAAAATGAACTCCCCCGCCGGTGATGATTTATCGGAATTTGCCGTCGCGTTGATTGATACGCGCCAGAACATCTCGCCCCGGCGCCTCGATGAGCCCGGCCCCACGCCGCAACAACTGCAAGTCATTCTCGGCGCGGCCGCCGCCGCGCCGGATCACGGCTGCCTGGTGCCTTGGCGTTTCGTTATTGTGGGCAACGACCAGCGCGAGCGCCTGGCCGAGGTATTCGCGCTGGCCCTGCTTGACCGCGACGCGCAGGCCACACCGGAGCAACTTGAAAATGCCCGCGCCAAGGCGCGCCGCGCCCCCTTCCTGATGCTCGCCATCGCGCGGCTCAATAGCGGGAAGGGCGATGCCGGCACGGCGGCCGCGACCGGGCGCGGCGCGCAGCATCCCGAGTCCACCGATGCTGACGTCAATGATGCCGAGCGGCTGGTGTCCCTTGGTTGCGCCATCCAGAACATGTTGCTGACGGCCCACGCGGCGGGCTTCGGTGCCGGCCTGACCAGCGGTCAAGCGCTGGCGTCATCGCGACTGCGCGCGCTGTTTGGCCTGCATGACAATGAACAGGCTGTGTGCTGTGTGAACATCGGCACAATTTCAAAACGCAAGGCCGCACGCCTTCGGCCCGACATGTCGGCGTTTGTCAGCAGTTTGTGACGTCGGCCTGGCAACGCATGAACACCTCCTCTGTCAATCGCCTGCTCATTGCCAAAGGCCTGCGCGCGTTTGGCGACGGCTTTGTCTGCCTGCTGCTGCCGTTGTATTTGCTGGAGCTCGGATTCAGCCCGCTCAAGGTCGGCATCATCGCCACCGCCACGCTGCTCGGCTCGGGCATCCTGACGCTGGTGGTTGGCATGCACGCCTATCGTTACTCGCATCGCGCATTACTGTTGGCCGCAACATTATTGATGGCGGGTACCGGCGTGGGGTTCGCGACGGTGGGCGATTTCTGGCCGCTGCTGGTGATCGCGTTCGTCGGCACGCTCAACCCGTCGAGTGGCGACGTCAGCGTCTTCCTGCCGCTGGAACACGCGGTGATGTCGCAGGTGGTAGCCGACAAGAACCGGACTGCGGTATTCGCCCGCTACAGCCTGGTCGGATCGCTGCTGGCCGCGCTGGGTTCGCTGGCGGCGGTGCTGCCGGGCAACATGGCGAACATGCTGGGGTGGTCGATGAAGGCGTCGATCCAGGCGATGTTTCTGCTGTATGCGTTGCTGGGTGTGCTGGCAGCGATTGCCTATTACGGGTTGCCACGTGCAGAGAAGCCAGTAGATAACGCGACCGCCGCCAAAACCGATGCGCCGCTGACGAAATCGAAAAAGACCGTCTACCTGCTGGCGGCCCTGTTTTCACTCGATGCCTTCGGCGGCGGCTTCGTGGTGCAGTCCATGGTCGCGCTTTGGTTGTATCAGCGATTTGGGCTTTCGCTGGCGACCGCGGGCGAAATTTTCTTCTGGATGGGATTGCTGACCGCCTTGTCCTATCTTGTCGCCGTACGAATCGCCAACCGGATCGGCCTGGTGAATACGATGGTGTTCACGCATCTGCCGGCCAACGCCTGCCTGATACTGATTCCGTTTGTCGGCGATCTCACCTGGGTGATCGTGCTGCTTTTCATTCGCAGCGCCTTGTCGCAGATGGATGTGCCGACACGCAGTTCCTACGTCATGTCGGTGGTCACCCCGGCTGAACGGCCGGCGGCGGCGAGCCTCACGTCGGTGCCGCGCAGCCTGGCTTCCGCCGTGGGCCCGTTCCTCTCCGGCATCCTGCTGGGGATTTCCACGTTTGGCTGGCCGCTGGTGGTGGCCGGTGCGGTGAAGATCGTGTACGACTTGTTACTGCTGGTGATGTTCCGGAAGGTGAAGCCGCATGAGGAAGTGGCCGTGACCAAAACGAGCGACACGTAGGGCAGTCCGTCCACCTCACAAGCAGGAGCATTCTCGAAACCTGAAGAAACTTGTCATTCCCGCGCACGCGGGAATCCATTTTTCGTAATTCACTGTTGTACGTAGAAAAATGGATCCCCGCTTGCGCGAGGATGACAGGCTCTTTAGACGCCCGCTTACAATGGACAAACACTAGTGACGTGGGTCGGGTTGCCGCAGGCACCCCGACAGCGTCGTGCCGGGATTGATGGATCGTCAGGTAGCCTGTGGCAACCTGACCTACACGCTGTACCACAAAGGAAAACACTAGCACTGGCGCGCCTCTCAGGCAGAAAGTGTCCTGACAACCTCACCAGTGCTAGAGTTTGTCTTAATGGCGGGCCGCCACATCGATCAGACTTGCGTATGACGATGTCCTGATCGATACTATTGCCGATCAAACATGGAGCCGTCATGGACACCGTCACCATCTCCCCAAAATATCAGGTCGTCATTCCGCAGGCTGTACGCGAGGCATTGAAGCTGCTGCCCGGCGAAAAAATGCGCGTGCTGCATTTCGGCAACCGCGTGGAACTGATCCGGGTGCGCGATGCCCGCGAGCTGCGCGGCGTGCTGGCGGGGATGGATACCGCAATCGAACGCGACAACGACCGGGTCTGAGCCGTGGCCATCGCCAAAGCCGCGCAGCCGCCTAACGTCGTTGATTCCTCAGCCTGGCTGGAATACCTCACCGGCGGCGTCCAAGCGGCGCGATTCGCCGGCGCGATCGAAGACAGCAAGCGCCTCGTCGTGCCTGCCATTGTCCTCTATGAAGTGTTCAAGAAAGTTTTGCGCGAGCGCGGCGAGCAGCAGGCCTTGCAGGTGGCGGGTGCGATGCACGCGGGCAAGGTGGTGCCGGTCGATGCCACGCTGGCGCTCGATGCCGCGCGCTACCCGCTGCCGTTGGCCGACAGCCTCATCTACGCGACTGCGCAGCGCCTGGGTGCGATCGTCTGGACGCAGGATGACGACTTCAAGGGACTGCCCGGCGTGCAATATTTTGCCAAGGCCGCGGCCAAGGCCGGTATCAAGGCCGCAATCAAGGTGCCGCGGAAATGAAAAAACTTTTCTACGGCGACAACCTGCAAATACTCCGCGAGCACATCGCCAACGAATCGGTCGACCTGATCTACCTCGATCCGCCGTTCAATTCCAAACGCGATTACAACCTGTTGTTCAAGACGCCGAAGGGCTTTGAATCCGACGCACAGATCACTGCCTTCGAGAATACCTGGCACTGGGGCGGGCAGGCACCGGACGAGTTCCGCGAAATTACCCATTGAAAGGACACCGAAGTCGCCGAGATGATACGGGCGCTGCGCGGCTTCCTCGGCGAGAACGACATGATGGCCAATTTCCTGCTGGAAATGCATCGGGTGGAAATTCCGATTGGGAGCCGGTAGTCGAGGTTGTCAGGAAAGTGGCTGTGTTTTGCCGTGACTGAGTTCGACGCAGGCCAGGTTTTGTTCAGTCAATGCCTGTTCAATTTCCTGGCGGTGCTCCAGCAGAATATTGAGTATCACTGTCTTGGAGCGGTTGGGGACTTTGAGCCAGACAATTTGCGGGGGATGCCCGGCAACCAGTGAGCGCTCCTGAAAATCCGAATCACGACTGACGATTACGAAGCCGTGGTCTTTGGCGTATTGCCATATTTCGGAATCGCTCGCACCTTCCAATCCCAACAAGGCAACTTGCGAAGAGCCGGGGAAGTCAGATTGCAGGAAAGGGATAATTCGTCTCGACAGATTTTCGTCGAGCAACAGTCTCATTACACCGCCACCGTGTACAGGTTATGCTCACGGTCCGCGGCAAAGGTCAGGCACGCACGAATGTCGGCAGCATCGAGTTCCGGGAAGTCCTCAATGATTTCCGCCTCGCTCATGCCGTCGGCGAGCATTTCCAGCACATCATAGACGCTGATGCGGAGATTGCGGACGCAAGGGCGCCCGCCACGTTTGCTGGAATCAAGTGTGATGCGAGAGTTAGTCATGTCCGCACTATAAGAGAGCCTGAGAGTTAATTCAACCATAGGTCGTTGCCGCATAACGGCTGATGATGTGAAACCCAAGTCGCGTCGCCGGGTCAGTCAGATTGTCTTCCGTGCAAAGCAATTTAATTCGGCCTCCCGATGTTTCAATACGGGGACTTCTAAAAACCCCGTCGTACCTGCGAACAACCACAAGTGTTGCGCCGGGCTGGCACCCAGCCCATCCAAGTTCTTGAATACACGAGCGGACTGGATTCCAGCATTCGATGGAATGACGAAATCTCAAGGACTCGAGAAGTGCCTTGCATGAAACTCAAGCACTGGCGAGCCTCTCCAGCCAAAAGTGTCCTGAGAGCCGCTCCAGGGCTTGAGTTTTGGCATTGGGTGCGGGTACCCCTACAATCGCCGGGACCATGAAAAAACTTTTCTACGGCGACAACCTGCAAATCCTGCGCGAGCACATCGCCGACGAATCGGTCGATCTGATCTACCTCGATCCGCCGTTCAATTCCAAGCGCGATTACAACCTGCTGTTCAAGACGCCGAAGGGCTTTGAATCCGACGCGCAGATCACCGCCTTCGAGGATACCTGGCACTGGGGCGGGCAGGCGCAGGACGAGTTCCGCGAAATCGAGCAGTGCAGGAATACCGAAGTCGCAGAGATGATGCGCGCGCTGCGAGCATTTCTTGGCGAGAACGACATGATGGCCTACCTAACCATGATGGCCAATCGCCTGCTGGAAATGCATCGGGTGTTGAAACCGACGGGCAGTTTGTATCTGCACTGCGATCCGACGGCGAGTCATTATTTGAAAATCGTGCTGGATGGGGTGTTTGGGAAGCTGAACTATCTCAACGAAATCATTTGGCTTCGTTCCTC
>JANNGY010000507.1:0-4674 GCA_031404095.1 Betaproteobacteria bacterium
GTGTGTCGTCGATTGGCGAAATGACTTTTACGAATCCGTCCTCGACGCCCACCTCAATTCCCAGACCGCCAAATTTCCCGGTCGTGGCGGTCTGCATTTCCTTGTAGGCATCGGCATCAAGAAACGCGGAATGCGGATCCAGCCCGGTCAACATGCCGTTGATAGCTTCCTTGATCAGGCGCTTATCATCAACCACTTCTACATAGTCGCTCTTGATCCGGCCGAATACCTCGGACAACATGCGAACTTCCTCGATGGGAAGATTGAGCGTCGTGCTTTGCCGTTCGGCTACGGCTGAGAAATTGAGGCTCAGCAGTACGCCGGCAATGCCGCCCATGCCAACCAGCCCCGCCGCCTTCATCCGGTTACTCATTGTGTTGCTCATTTCGTCCCCAATTACTTGCCCGATTAGGCATTGCGTACGCCAATTTTCAATCTGAATCCTTACCGCCCAACCCACTGCATCGGGTCGAATGGCTTGCCCTCATGGCGCAATTCAAAATATACACCCGATTGCAGGGCGCCGCCCGTTGAGCCGACGGACGCGACGGTTTCACCGCTTTGCGCCGCATCACCGACACCTTTCAGCAAACTTTCATTGTTGCCATAAAGACTCATGTAGCCGCCACCATGATCGACAATCAGCAGATTGCCGAAACCGCGCAGCCAATCGGCGTAAACGACCTGCCCATCGGCGACGGCATGCACCGCATGACCACTCTCCGCCTTGATGAACAGGCCCCTCCAAGTCACGCCACCCTCTTCCCTTGGGCTGCCGAACCGCCCCTGAAGTTCCCCGCGCACCGGCAATTTCAGCTTGCCTTTCAATGACTGAAAGGGGCGCCCAGCGAATGATCCGTCGGCGACGCTATCCACCATTTCACCCTTTCGGGGAAGTCTGTCAGCCGGGGCGCTGCTACGACGTTCGTCCCTCGACTTGGCAATCGTTTTGGCCAATTGATCGATCAACTTTCCCAACCGGTCTTCATCCCGCTTCATACGGCCGATCTCGCGGCGCCCCTTGGCTATGTCGGCCTTTATACGCACAAGCATTTTCTGCCGCGCAAATCGCTCAGCCTGGAGGGTCGCGCGAGCGCGTCGCTGTTCATCGGCGTTGGCTGCCAGTTCCTGCTGTTTTTGGCGGGTCGCCGCCTCCAACTCGGCGAGGTTGGCCGCGTTCTCCTTGAGTCGGCCGATCAAGGCAGCCCGCATTTTCGACACGTAGCCGAGGTAGTGCATCTGCCGCTCAACTTCCGAGACATCCTTGCCCTCAAGCAGCAGCCTGAGCCCATCGGTATTGCCGTGCATTTGCTGGTGGCGAATCATGCGATCAAGCAATTCCTGCTGCTGTGCCGCGTCCGCACGGGTAGCATCGGTTTGCCGGCTCAATTCGACTACGCTCTGCGAAATTTGCGTCTGCTCGCGGCCCAATAGCACCAAGTTTCTATTCACTTCGCTGATTAGTTTCTCCGAGGATTTCAACGCGTCCGCGGCCTCGGACCCCGATTCCTCGCTCTTGGCGAGATCACGCTGGAGCTTCTCGATGCGCTCGCGGAGCAAGCGAAGTTCCTGTTGCTTGTCGGCCAGCGCCGAGCCGCATGCCATGCCGAGGACCAGCACGAGCGCAATTACTCGCCATGCATTCGGAATCAAGAAACAATTTGCAGTCGCAAAAATCGGGGGGGGCGTGTTGGCGGGTCGCATTTCGTGGCGCCCGCATGACGCCCCAGCGTATCTGGCCATCGCCAACGTCACGCGAAAATCTGTCAAGTCTTGCCTGCTGGACCCGGCGCTCGTCCCTGGGCGGAAACCGCCGCCTGCGCTTTTGCAATTTCCGCCTGATCCCCGAGATAGTAATTTCGGATCGGTTTGAGTTCATCGGTCAACTCGTAAACCAGCGGCACGGCCGTCGGTATGTTGAGCCCGACAATTTGTTCGTCCGACACGCCATCCAGATGTTTGATGAGCGCGCGAAGACTGTTGCCGTGGGCCGCGATGACGACATTATGACCAGCACGAATTTGCGGCGCTATTTCCATTTGCCAGTAAGGCACCACCCGGTTCACGGTGTCCTTGAGGCATTCGGTCAATGGCAGTTCTTCGGGAAGCAGCGAACGGTAGCGCGGATCCGTCGCGGAATGGCGATCGTCACCCGCAGGCAGCGGGGGTGGGGGAACGTCATAGCTGCGCCGCCAAATGAGCACTTGTTCCTCGCCAAATTTTGCGGCGGTTTCAGCCTTATTGAGCCCCTGCAAGGCGCCGTAATGTCGTTCGTTCAGCCGCCAGTGCTTGACCACCGGTATCCATCGCCGGTCGAGCGTCTCTTGAACAAGCCAGAGCGTGCGTATCGCACGTGTCAGCAATGACGTATAGGCAAGGTCAAGGTCAATGCGTTCCTGCTTCAGCAGGCCCGCAGCGCGGATAGCCTCCTGGACGCCCTTTTCGGTCAAGTCGACATCGGTCCAACCGGTGAAGCGATTTTCCAGATTCCAGGTACTTTCGCCGTGCCGCATCAAAACGAGTTTTTTCATGGGAATGAGCGCGTAAGGGTTGAAATTGAAGGATACATGCCGCATTTCCCTGTTGTCCGCAATTTACGGAAAAACGGGGATTTCGCGGCGACTTGTTGGTAAAATATATGGTTCTCGACAGGCGCCTTGTCCGGCATTTGATTCCGCGCGGTTTTCATCAACTATCGCCACTTTCAGAATTGCAATTCATGTACGAGTTTATTTCACAAAATATCATGCTGGTGGCGTTATTCATCGTCAGTGGCGGAATGCTGGCGTGGCCCGCCATCGCCAAAACGGCGGGGGGCTCACGGGAAATCGGAACATTGGAGGCGACCCGCCTCATGAACGCCGGCAACGCGCTGGTGCTCGATATTCGGGACAATGGAGAGTTTAGCGGCGGGCGCATCCCGAAATCAAAGAATATTCCGCTGGCGGAAATCGACAAGCGCCTGGATGAAATCAGCAGATTCAAGGACAAGCCTGTCATCGTCACCTGCCGCAGCAATAATCGCGCCGGGTCCGCTGCGCGCATGTTGAAAAAGCACGGCTTTGCCGACGTGTACCAATTGGCGGGCGGCTTCGGGGCCTGGCAGCAGGCCAGCCTGCCGGTAGAAAGATAGGCCAAATGGCCAGGGTCACCATGTACTCCACCGCGGTCTGTCCGTACTGCCAGATGGCGGAACGGCTTTTGACGTCGAAGGGAGTAACTGCGATCGAAAAAATTCGCATCGACCTGGATCCGGTAAGACGCGATGAAATGATGGAAAAAACCGGCCGCCGCACCGTGCCGCAAATTTACATCGGCGAGACCCATGTAGGCGGCTTCGATGACCTGTCCCGGCTGGACCGGACCGGCGCGCTTGGCCCCTTGTTGGCCGCATAGACTGATGAATGACCCGTTACCCACTCAAAAATACTTACCAAGGAAAATTCATGACCGACGCCACCGAACAGAACCAACCCGTCTATTCCATCGAAAAGATCTATGTGAAAGACCTTTCACTGGAGATTCCCAATGCACCGCAGATATTCCTTGAGCGCGAGGCGCCGAATGTCGATGTGCAACTCCATCACACCTCGGTCAAGGTCGATGAAGGCGTGTTTCAGACCGAGCTGACGCTAACGGTTACGGCCAAGGTCGGTGAAAAAACCATGTTCCTGGTCGAAGCGAACCAGGCCGGTATCTTTGCCATTCGCAACGTACCAGAAGCCGACCTCGACCCGATTCTGGGCATTGGCAATCCTAATATCCTTTATCCGTATGTACGTGAAACCGTGTCAGATGCCATCGTTCGTGCCGGTTTCCCGCCGGTATTGCTCAACCCGGTAAACTTCGAGGCACTTTACCAGGCGCAGAAACAGCACGAGGCCCAGCAGATCGCGGCCCCTACGGTGCCCGACGCCGCACCAGCGGTTACTCACTAGGTTCGCAATCGGCGTTTGATGCACAATGTCGTCATGAAGACCTTCATGACCGCTCAGAGCGCCGCCAATTGCCTGGCGGCGTTTTGTTTGGTGGCGCTTGATGCACGCGCGCAATTCACGGCAGTGCCGCCGGCGACGGGCACACCTTCGTCCGTACCACTGGTGCTCTACACCACGATCGGCGACCGGCCGGCAATCCTGTATGACGGCCTTTCGACCAAGGCCAACAAGATTTTCATTCTGTCGCGCAATCACCCGCTGGAAGTACTCGTCAAACTCGACAAATGGACCAAGGTCCGCGATGCCGACGGCGCCAACGGCTGGGTGGAAAACAGCTCTCTCGGCGACCGGCGATATGTTCAGGTCTCTGCAAATGTCGCCGACATCCGCACCATGCCGTCTTCCGCGGCCACACTGGTATTTGAAGCGCAACGTGGTGTATTGCTGGAAGTCACAGCCCCCACCGTGGACGGCTGGATACCGGTGCGCCACCGGGACGGGCAGAGCGGGTTCATGCGGAGCGTTCAGGCTTGGGGCGCCTGATATGGTGACCGCGCGGTGAGGATCGCCGTACTCGGTGCAGGCGCATGGGGTACCGCACTCGCCATTTCGTTTTCCGACAGGCACGTCGTCTCGCTCTGGGGACGCGATGCCGTGCTGCTCGCAGCGCTTGATCGTGAGCGTTGCAATCGGCGTTATCTTCCCGGTGTCGTGTTTCCGGACGCCTTGAATGTCA
>JANNGY010000508.1:0-1755 GCA_031404095.1 Betaproteobacteria bacterium
CGTCCGCAAGTTCACCTTGTTGCCGGCAAATTTATCCTCGCCGCGATAGGCATCCTGGCTCGCGTCGGTCATCGAGAAACCGATATAGGCATTGCTCTTGGCAATCAGCTTGAGGTTGTCGACCGAGCCGCCGGTGACTTCTGCGGTGGCTTGCATGCCAGGCACATGTTTCGACAGTTCGGCAGCGATTCCACCCCCCATCGGGTAATACACCCCGCCGGTGCCGCCGGTGGCGATGGAAATATTAACCTTGTCCTGCGCCGCCAGCGGTGCAGAAAGGACTACCGCCGCGGCGATGCCCAGCAAATGTACGAATTTCCTCATTACAATCTCCTAGTTCTGGTTTGTCTGGTTTGTCTGGTTTGTCTGGTTTGGCCGGTTTGTCCGGCTTGTTATATCTTTCAGGTGACAATTCACCGCACCATCGTCCCTCGCGGGGAAGTATATACGAAGCAATTTGCCGGCGGTTTGTCATTGCCATTGGCATGACCATCAACATCACCCACACTTGCGAAAGCACGAACATGTCCCTTGATGCCAATGTCGTCAACATACTTTCCGGCGTAACCACCGCCACCCTCACCACACTGCTGCTCAAGAAGGGCCTGCGCAATGTGTGGATGCGCGGCACCCGGCCGCTCAAACCCGGTCAGCCGCGCCTGGTCGGGCGCGCCTTCACGTTGCGCTTCGTACCGGCGCGCGAGGACCTGGCGACGCCGGCCTCATGGTCCAAACCATTATCGACCCGCGCCGCCATCGAAGCGATGCCCGCCGGTTGCATCGCCGTGGTCGATGCGATGGGCGTCACCGATGCCGGCATCTTCGGCGACATCCTCTGCGCGCGCATGCACAAGCGTGGCGTGACGGCGCTCATCACCGATGGCGTGGTGCGCGACCTGGCCGGTGTGCTCGGCACCGGCCTGCCGGTCTGGTGCCAGGGGGCGGCCGCGCCACCGTCAGTGGCCGGGCTCACCTTCGTCAATTGGCAGGAGCCGATCGGCTGCGGCGGGGTGGCGGTATTCCCGGACGATGTGGTGGTGGCCGATGACGATGGCGCGGTCCTCATTCCCGCGGCGCTGCTGGATGACATCGTCGCTGCTGCGCCCGAACAAGAGCGTCTCGAGAGCTGGATCATGCAGGAAGTCGGTAACGGCGCGGCGCTGCCGGGGCTCTATCCGCCCAATGCGGAAAACCTGGCGCGCTATGAGGCCGACAAGCAGAAACACAAGGTTTCCAGCGAAAACTAGATTTCAGAAAGCGGCAACACAAAGTGCGTCAATTGGCCTACGGCATCGACCGCCCCGCCCTGCCTTTAACCATGGATACGTCGCGACTGTCGATTGCGCCGGACATATTCACGTCCAGCATGAAATTCGCCTCGGTGAGAACCTGGCCGGAACGCGCCTTGACGACGCTGATGTCGACCGCGTTGATCGCGCGTGTCTGGTTGACGTCACCCTGCAAGAGCCCCATCGAAACCGGCACGCTGGCGCCGTTACCGTTGAGATTGTTCAACGAAACGGTAATTCCCTGCTGGTCCGGCACGCCGATGAGAGTCACATTGACATCCTTGCCTGTCGCGAGCGCCGAGACCATTCCGGAAGGCGTGACCTGCACGTCGATGGCTGTATCGGTGATCGGCACGTTAAACTGAAGCACCAGCAGGTGTCCGGTGCCGGCGTCGCGCGGCTCAATGGTGACGGCCCCGCCCGCTGAAGCCGTGATATCGATGCGCAGATCGAATGGTCCGGCACT
>JANNGY010000509.1:0-16199 GCA_031404095.1 Betaproteobacteria bacterium
CCTGCGCTGGGACGACGGGGATTTTAGAAGTTCCCAATACGCGCCGGGTCGAGACGCGCCTAAGTGGCGTGCAGCATCGAAGGCGCCAGTTCGCAGCCGCCGATTCGCCAGTTGTTATCCGGCTGGCGTTCCAGGCTGTACAGCGCGACCAGCGTTTCACCGCTACGGGTAACAATCTGCAGCGGCTGGATGACCTCGCCATCGATGATGGCCGCTTCAAGGAACTCCCGGGAAGCATGCGTGTATAGCGCTGAGTAGCTGCCGCGAACCATTTCCATGAAATTTCGCGAGGAACCGAAATGATCGCGTATTTCCGGGGTCGAATAGGAAAACGCGGTTGCGGCATCATTGCGTTCGAAGGCCTTGATTTGCGCGGTAATGACGCGCTTGATCTTTTGCCGGTCGGCGGCGGATAGCTGCGCGAGCGGCGACACCGCGGTCTCGAACGCCGGCGCCGCGGCGATGGGGCCTAACCACAGAGAAAGCAACAGAACAGCGAGCCAATGTCCCATGCCAACACGAAAGAATGCCGTCATTCCGATCTCCCGCTTCCATCGATAAGGTGATTTTTGCAACCACTTTACCTGCTTGCATCGCTCCTTGCTGGAACTTTATTGGCCTGAAACCGCAATACAGGTAACCCGCCGAAAAACCATGCCCTTGACCGATCCCACCGAAGACCTGGCGTTGCTGACGGAAATGCGACGCGGCAATGCCGCCGCGTTCGAGTCGCTGTATCGCCGGCATCAGGCGCCGCTGTACCGCTTTGCGTTGCTGCGTTGCGGCTCGGCCGACACCGCGGCGGATATTGTCCAGGAGATATTCATGGCCCTGATTGCCCATTCACTGAAATTCGACCCGGCCCGCGGCGCCCTGCAAGGCTTCTTGTTTGGCGTGGCGCGAAATTTCCTGCTCAAACGGGAAGAGGCGCAATCCCGTTTTGTCCACCGCGCCACAGCCGATGAGGGCGGCGACGCACGCGGCGATGGAAGGGGCGATGGGAGCCCCGAAGAAATGCTGGTCGATCCGTCGCCGCAGCCGATGCAAAGATTGCTGGACCAGGAACAGGCGGAACGCGTTCGCTGCGCGCTGCAGCAATTGGCGCCGCACTACCGGGACGTCGTGATCCTCTACGAAATGCACGACCTGTCGTATGTGGAGATCGCACAGATCTGTGATATCGACATCGGCACCGTGCGCTCGCGCCTGTCGCGAGCGCGCGCCAGGCTGGCGGCATTGCTGCAGGCTGATTCTCACGCCGGCGCAGGCGCCGTCGCCACGGACCAGCGGAATTTCCCGCATCAACAAGAGGCCAGACCATGAGCCTGCCGATCCATCCGTCCCTTTCCCGCGGCAACCTGACGCCCGCGCAGGAAAGCCTGCTCAAAGCAGACTTTGGCAGCCTGCGCGCCGCCACCGGTTCGCTGGCGGCGCCGGCGCAGCTGGAGGCCACGCTCATGTCGGCCTTCAAATCGCAGCAGGCCCGCGATGGCGCGGCCAGGCGGCGCCGCAATCTGATCGTGCAGTGGTTCGCGCCCGGGTTCGCGCTCGCGGCCAGTGTGGGCATGTCGGCTTGGATGGTGCTGGCGCCGATGGCGCGGCCGGCCTTTGACGCAAACGCAGAGTCCGGACCAAGAGTATTGACCGATGCGGGGATGTTCGCCGATACGCCCTTCATCGCCCTGCAATCGCTTGAGCAAATCGCACTGGAACCGCGGCCGCGGGTGATCGAGGCGGCGATTCCGCGCATGTGGCTCGCGGCGTATGGCGTGGCGGTCAGCCCGGAACTGGCGGGCGATTCGCTGCGCGCCGAGATGCTGGTGAGCGCCAATGGCCAGCCGCTGGCGATGCGATTCCTTCCCTGAAGACAGACTTTCAAAAACACACGACGGAGAACACCATGAAAAACCGGGTCAAACCAATCCTTGCCGCCCTGCTTGCCAGCGGGTTGTGTGGTTCGTGCGGCATCAGCCAGGCCGCGATTGTCGGCGCGGCGCCGGACGCTCACCAGGAAGCACGCACCGTGATCATCGAACGTGAACTGGCGTTCGAACCCGGCAGCGCGACCGGGATGGCGTTTGAACGCAGCCATCTGGCCGGGGCCCAAAGTGAGCCCGGCAACGTCAAAAAGGAAGTGAAGATCATCACCTCGGGTTCGCACATCAACATGTCCGACCTGGCCGACATGCCTGACGTGAACGTGATCGTCTCCAATGCCATGTCCGAAGCATTTTCCGGCTCGATGTCGATGCCGATGGCGAAGAACGTGAAAAACGCGCCTTACAGCGCCGAGGTGATCTCCGAGAAAATCCAGAGCTTGCCCGACGGTAACCAGATCAGCCGCAAGACGTCGACGCTGGCCTTTCGCGACAGTGCCGGCCGCACGCGGCAGGAAACCCGCGACAGCAAGGGCGAAGTGAAGGCGATCCACATCAACGAGACGGTGGAAGGGGTGCGCTACGTGATCTCGCCGTCGAAAAAAACCGCGACCCGGCTCACGCTCGACAAGGACCTGCATAAACACATCGAGGAAATAAAGGAAAAAGCGAGGGCCTCGGCCAAGGATGGAAAGGTGCAAGTTATCGAGCGCCACATGTCCGGTGCGCCGGGGACGCCCGGTGAGGAAATTATCGTCAAGCGCATCGAGGTACCCGGCGCGGACGGCAAGAAGGAAGTGCGCGAGGAAGTGAAAGTCCACGTCATGCGTTCGAACGCGGGCTCCGGCAATGCCGCGGCGCATGCGGTCCGCTTCGAGCACGGCGAGTCAATCGGCCGCGCCATTTCCGAATCCATGCGCCATGGGCCGATCGGCATGTCCTTCCAGGATGGCAAGTGGGCCGGGAAATCCGCGACGACACCCCTGGGTTCGAAAGACTTCGACGGCGTTCGCGCCGACGGCAAGAGCACCAGCTACACCATCCCCGCCGGCGAAATCGGCAACCGGAATCCGATCGTCGTCAGCACCGAGACCTGGACGTCGCCGGACTTGCAAGTCGTGGTTTATTCCAGACACAGCGATCCGCGGGTAGGCGATACCATCTATCGCCTCGCCAACGTAAAGCGCAGCGAACAGCCCGCCACCTTGTTCATGGTGCCGGAGGGTTATAGCGTGAAGGAATTGCCGGGGCCCAAGTTCAGCTCGAAAACAAAGTAGCGCAGCAAGGTGCGCATGGCGCACGCGGGGTGGATTGACCTTCCCCCTTTGCAAAGGGGGACCGAGGGGGATTTTCGGTGATTGAGCCTTGATAACGACCGAAAATTCCCCTCAATCCCCCTTCGTCGAAGGGGGAAGAAGTACCGTCGGTTTGCCGAAGGCTACCCGACAGCGTCGTACTGGGCACAATGGATCGTCAGGTAGCCAGCGGCAACCTGACCTACACGCTGGCTCTCGCGGCCAGCATCTCGCCATTGTTTTCTCATTCTTGGCGAGTGCCGCAGGGTGCGCATCGCGCACGCGATGCAACGTCCCGCTAATCCGACGACAATCCCCCCGTCACCTTGTCCCGCCGCTCCCTGACCCGCTCGCGTTTGCTGGAGTACCAGATCTGCCGGAAGGTGCCGAACTTTTCCTTCCACGACAGGCCTTCGCTGGAGAGCGCCTCCATGAAATTGGCCAGGCGCCTCGACAACATCACGGTATAGACGCCCAGCGCCACGGTGGGGATCAGCACCAACACAAAAATCACCAGCTTCTCCAGCGGCGGCAAGGTGTCGTGGCTGAAGATATTCATGCCGAGGAAGCCGGTGGCGATGGTGCCGGCCATGCCGCATGCCGATACCACCGTGAGGCGCATGGCGTTGTCGGTCTGCTTGCGGGCGCGATCGGTATCGAGGTACTCGTTGATGTCGCGCGCCTCTTCACGCACTTCGTTGTAGAGCGCGTCCGATCCCAGCTGGTGGCTCCAGCGCTTGAAAAAATCGCTGGCCTGCACCTGGGTAGAGATTTCGTGGAACCAGTAGCGGTGATTGAAGCGCAGGAATACTTCAAGCGTTTCGCGCACGTGTTTCTTGAACTGCTTGACGGATTCGAAATCGCGCACGTTGAGCCGCTCGACGGCGCGCGAAAAGCGATTGGATAGCGACAGCAGCGACGCTTTGTGAAAATGCGCGATCAGGCCGATCTGGAAAAACTGATGGCGGAACTGGCGCAGCAACAGGTCATTCGTCCGGTATGGGGTGATCATGGCGAAGCCGACGCCACAGAAAAAATAGCGCGTGCTCATGTCGGCAGCCTGATTGTCCGGGTCCCAGTAGCGGTCGTAGGCGTAATCGCGCTCAAAATCACGGAGGTAGCCGGTGGCATAGGGCAGCGTATCCGATTCGCCCCACTTGGCGGCAAAGCCGATGCGCGTCATGTCGCCGCGCGACAGGGCACGCGGATCGTCGAAGGAAAGATAGCTCATGATCGGGATGCGCTTGTTTTCGATCTGGTGATATTTCATCACGCCGCCGGGCAGGTAAGCCGGAATCAGCGGCGAGAGAAAAAATTCCCAGTGCAGCGACAGCGGTGTCTGGCGCTGGTTGCGCACGAGCTCAAGGTACTTCTCGCGATCCTGGTAATCGGACCTCGACAGCAGCGCCGGTGCACCGGCCGCGTCATGCCCCCAGAATTCGACGCTGTGCAGGCAATGCGCGCCGCGGCCGTCCGGCTCCCATGCCGGCGGATACGGGCGGCCGAAACGATCCATGATTTCCACCGCGGTATCGAGCGGGATGTTCTCGCCGGCGACTTCGAGCACCGCCAGCGCCACATCGATGTCATAGAAAAAATACAGCCGTGCCCGCCGCACCTGCAAGGTAATTTCGGCCGCGTCCGGCTCCGTCTTGAGGCGGACTTCCTTCAGGTCGTGACGCTGGAAGGCATGCAGCGAGGATTGCGCGCCGTGTCCCTCATCGCCGACGCCATAAAGGAAGCGCTGCACATAGGGCAGGAAATAGACAAACTCTTCGTAGCCGGCAAGGCAGGACTCGTCCTCGATCAATAGCGCATCGTCGACAAATTCCCAGGGGCCCGGCCGGCGTTTGAGCATGTCCCAGAATGAAACCGGGTCTGCGCCCGTGTCGCGCCGCAAGGGGCGCAAGGTGATCGGCCAGATCAGCGTGTGGTTGAATTCACGAACCACCTTGTCTGACATTGCGGACAAGGTCGGCAGCGTTGGCGTCGTTGGCATGGTTGGCGTCGTTGGCAAGGCCGCTTACTCGGGATTACTTCGGTTGGAAAGCCGGATCGCCGAACTGCCACAACAGAAACGAGTAGACATCGGCGATTTCCGCATTGTGCTGGGCACGGCTGGACCCGGGCCCATGTCCGCCATCGTAATCCAGACGCAGCAACACCGGGTCGGCATCGCGATCGGCAGCGGTGGCGGCCTGCAGGCGCGCCGCCATCTTCGCCGACTGCCAGGGTTCCACGGTGGAATCGTTCAATCCGTGCATCAGCAATAGCGCCGGGTAGCGGGCGCCATCCTTCACTTGATGCAGCGAACTCATCGCCATCAGGGCGCGAATGCCCTCCGCCGTCTTGACGCTGCCGAATTCCGCAATGCTGGATGGCCCGGCCGGCGCAAACTCGGCGCGCAGCGCATCGAACACGCCGGCCGCCGAGACCGCCGCCGCAAACAAATCCGGGCGCTCGGTGAATGCGCGCCCGACGGCAATGCCGCCGGCGCCTTCGCCCTGCAGCGCCAGCTTTGCCTTGCGGGTGAATTTGCGCTCGTTGAGGTATTCGCTGCAGGCGATGAGGTCTTGCCAGCTGTTGGCCTTGGAAAGCTTCTGCCCGCCCTTGTGCCAGGCTTCGCCGTACTCGCCGCCGCCGCGCACATGACAAGTGCCGAGGATGCCGCCGCGCTCCAGCCACGCCAGTGCGGTCGGCGAAAAGGCCGCCGCCTGGGTCACACCGTAAGCACCGTAGGCACGCAGCAACGTGGGGCGGTTGGCATTGAGCGTCGTGCCCTTCCGGTACATCAGCGACAGGGGAATTTTGGTGCCATCCTTGGCCGTGGCCATCAGGCGGACTTCGTCGATCGCATCATAGTCGAGCGTCGATTTCGGTTGCAGCCGGGTATCGATCAGGTTGCCGCTGCGTTCCTCGATGTGGGTGTAGCGCGGCGCCTCGGTCCAGCCTTCGAGTCGCAGCAGGGCGCCCGACCGCCGGGGGCTCGCGGTCATCTCGCGGATTGCCAGGTCAAACGGCAGGCGCACAAACTCGAGCTTGCCGCCGCTGAAAACGCTCTGGCTGAAATTAAGCCGCTGCAGCCGGTCGAGGCCGGCGGAGAGTTCGCGGATGTAGAGTGCATCCTGCGCGACCGCCAGTTCGCGGATCACGGTATCGCCGTTAGGCACAATGGTCGTGGCCTTGTCGAATTCGGGCCGCTGAAGTCCGGTACGGACTACCTTGTAGTGCGGTGCATCCTTGTGCGTCAGCAGGTAGAGCGCGTTGTCATGCACGGCAAAGGAAGTGACCTCGTCCTGGCGATCGACCGCCTTGCGCCAGGTCTGGCCCTGGCTGAATGTCATGACATTGGCGACGTAGAGCGTGACTTCGCTCTGCCGGCCATGGCGTATCTGGCCGACGATAAACTTGCCGTCGGCGGTCATGCGCACGCCCGGGATGTCGATGTCAGCGAAGGGGATTCGCGTATCGAGGCCCGGCCCGAACACCTGTTCATCCTTGTCGAGCGCGCGGCCAGGCACATGCCGATACACCATGCTGCGCTGGTACCGGTTGCCGGCCACGCCCGCGGCTGCGTCGGGCAGGCGGTTGTAGAAAAACGCCTTGCTGTCCGGCGCCCATGAGGTCTCGGCGGCGAAGCCGATGCGGTCGATGGAAACGCCGCTATCCTTGCCCGTCATTGCATCGACAATGCGCAGGCTGGTTTCCTCCGAGCCGCCGGCGGCGACAGCAATCGCGGCATGGCGGCCGTCGGGCGAGGCCACAAACGAAACGATCGCGAATGTCAGGCCTGGCTGGGAAATCGCCGCCGGGTCGAACAGCAGCCTCTCGGTTCCCGTGTAGCCTTCTCGCACGAATAATTTTCGCGTGGCATCGCCCGGCGAGAGTTTGAAATAGAACACCCGTGGCTGCGCACCTTCGCCGGCGACCTGCACATCGCTGATGGCGGCCGACCATGCCGACAAGGCATTGATGCGCTCCAGCATGGCTTTGCGACCTGGCAGTGCATCTAGCGACCTGCGCGCGAATTCACCCTGCGCCCGCAGGTAGGCTCCGACCTCGGGATCTTTCAGGTCCTCCATGTAGCGATAGGCATCGGTGACCGGCTGGCCGAAATAATTATCGGCGACCGCTTTCACCGGTGCGACCGGTGGCCTGGGCTTTCTCGGCGGCTCCGGCGGCGGGGGCGGCGCGACGACCAGCGCCGCTTTCGGCACCTCGACCGGGGGCGCTGCGCATGACGCCAGCAAGGCGGCTGCCAAGGACGCACCCACGAACGCAATCAGCAGGCGGCAAACATTCGCGCGATCGTTTTCACTTTTCAATTGTTGCCACTCCGGTGCGGTTGGAATTGGTTGTTGCTGACACATGCACGATGGCAGCCATGATGCAGGTGACGCGCGCCATCCGTTGCGGCTACCAATAGTTTTCCACGATGATGTGGCCTGGCTCCAGGCGACGGTTCATGCGGAAGCCACGGGCCTTCAGCAGGGCGCGCATGCCTTCGACCATTTCCGGGTTTCCACACAGCATGAATCGCGAGCGATCGGTATGCAGCGCCACGCCCGCGGCCGATTCGAGCTCGCCCGATTCCAGCAGGCTGGTGATGCGGCCGTGCAGTGTATTGGGCATGGTTTCGCGCGTCACGGTGATGACGAAGTGAAATTTAGCCGTGTGTTCCTCGGTGTATGTCGCGGCGAGGCGTTCGAGCTCTTCGATATAGCCCAGGTCGCGGCTCTCGCGCACCGACAGCACCAGCACGATATTCTCGAATCGCCAGCACGCGGTCGCGTCGCGCATCATGGAAATGTAGGGAGCGAGCCCGGTTCCCGTCGAAATCAGCCACAGATCCTGCTCGCGTCCCGGCTGCTTGAAGCGATCTATGGTCAGGAAACCTTGCGGAGTCTGCTCCACCAGCAGCGTGTCGCCGGGGACAAATTTGCCGACGCGGCTGGAGAATTCACCGGTCGGCAGGATCACCAGAAAGAATTCCAGGAAACGCTCGTGAGGCGCGGAGACAATCGAGTAGGCACGCCAGATGATTTCGCCGGTCTCCTTGCGAATGCCGATGCGCGCGAACTGCCCCGGGGTGAATACATAGCCGCGATCGCGGTTCACGCGCAATGAGATCAGGCCCGGGTTCCAGCGATGAATCCAGGTCACCGGCTCTTCGGTGTACTTGGCGGCGGATGAAGTCGAAGCGTTGGTCATCTGAAGTGGGATGCGTGCCGGCACTTGGAAAGGCGCTAGTGTAGTGCTTCGTATTTAATGCGACTTAAGTTCATTTTCACCACCTCGCTCCTTCCCCCGGCAACGGGGGAAGGTTGGGATGGGGGCGATGCTTGCTGTTAACACACCCCCATCCCAGCCTCTGCGCCCCCTTTTCGGGGGTCCCCCATTTTCATGGGGGAAGGAGGCACATTTGGCGGCGATCATGCGAATACTTGCATAAGTTCCAAACAGAATGAAGCACTACACTAGTTTAGCAAGTTGACTGCTGCAAGGGCTCAAAAGGGGCTCATTTACCCTCGGAAATTGCACCCGCGCTGCGCGCGTTGACGGGAACATCTGTAAACCCCGTCATTCCCGCGTATGCGGGAATCCATATTTCGTAAATTACTGATGTGCGTAGAAAATTGGATCCCCGCATTCGCGGGCATGACAAGTTTTTGAGGTTTTGAGAAGTCCGTGTCATGCAGATCGCCATTTGACGGGCATCTCGCGGCATTTTCGGCCTGGAAAGCCCGCCGATAGGGGAGTTTGCATTTTGGGAACATCTATTTACCCCGTCGTCCCAGCGCAGGCTGGGACCCAGTCCGATCCAAATTCTTGAATTTACGAACGGACTGGATTCCAGCCCGGCGCCGCCTTTGGAGCGGTTCGCTGGAATGACGAAGTATTGAGGTTTCGAGAAGTTCCCTTTTTGGTGATTCGCCGCGCAGGTCAGGTTGCCGCAGGCTACCTGACGCACCGGCCCTTAATCAGCGTGCCCAGTGTCCGGTGAAAATCGGCGCCTAGTTGCCGCGCTTGAGTGCCGGCCGTGCGACCTTGCCGGTCACGTTGAATGTTCCCCGGTCCTGCGCGACCGTAGAACGTATTTCAGCGTTGACGGTGCCGGAAAGCGTGCTGTTGCTATTGACCACGCTGACGTTGCCGTTGGCGAGCAACACACCGCCGGTCAATTTCAGTTTCTCGTAACGAATCACCCCATCGGCAATTCGTAGTTGCCCGGTCAATTCCGCGAATTTGGACTGGCCGCCGACACTTCCCGGCGAACGCATCACCTGTACCAGATCAACGTTGCCGATGGAGCCGTCCTTCACCACGAACACGCCCTGAACCGCCGGTGCATCCATCATTTCACCAATCAAAAGCGCGCCGCCGGAGGCGGTGAACTGTCCCTCCAGCCGGCCGTTGAGCGCCACGTCACGCGTAAACACGTCGGTCAACTGGTTGACCTTTATTTTCTCGACACTGAACTCGGTGTTGTAGACGAGGCCCTGTTTCCAGTCGACGCGCAGGTTGCCGGTTGCCGTGCCCTCGAACAGCTTGGCGTCGACCTGCGGGAAAGTCATGCTGTCGCCGGACATCACGCCCTTGGCGCTGATGCTGTTGAACAGCAGCGGCGCGCCCATCGGCAAATTCAGACTGCGCCCGGAAAATTCCACTGTCCATTCGCCGCTTGCGCTGGCGGGCGCTGTGCCCTCGCCGGCGCCGGCCTTGTTCGGCGCCATGTCGAGCGTCCATTTTCCGTCCCTGGCCCGCGCACTGCCTTTAACGATCTTGCCGCTCTTGTCGAACTGGATATCCGCATCGAAATCACTGATGGCAACACCCTTGACCTCGATTTTCGCGCTGCGCAGCGCAATCTTGCCGATCTCGATGTCCTTTCCCCGCCCTTCGGGATCCGCCCATTTCAGCGCGCGTTGCAGAGCGTCAGGCGCGATCGTGATGCCGGACAGCTCGAGGGTATCGATGACGAACCTGTCGCCAAACAGGGTGCTGACATCCATATAGATCTTGCCGCTGGTCGCCTTGGCGTCAAGCACCTTGCCCAGCGCCAGCTGGTCAAGTTTGACATGGGGACTCGGCAGCAGCGAGATGCGCAAGCCGCTCGATGACACGTCGTCATGCAGCCACACCGCGAGCGCCTTGTCGAAACGCGAATTGACCGCCCCGAGCGGCACAAAATGCAGCGCCATCACCGCCAGCAACGCGAGCACCACGGTACCGACGACAATCCAGCGCAGCGGACTGCCGGCTTTTTTCTTGCCATAGCGCCTGGCCTTCTTTGCAGCATCGGGTTCGATGCCCTGTGCTGTCTCGAATTCATGCTGGTCGGCAAGCTCCTTGAGCCGCGCCACCTGCGCGGCGCGCTGCCTGGCTTCGGCCTCCTCTTCGGCGCGCGATTTCTCCTCGGCCTTTTCGCGTGCCGCGCGTTCAACGCCCAGGCGTTCCTCGGCCTCGCGACGCTCTTCGGTCAATCGTGCCTCGGCCTCGCGGCGTTCTTCGGCCAGGCGCAACTGTGCATCCCGCTCCACCCGCTGGCGCGCTTCCGCCTGCTCGGCTGCCACGCGCGAAGCCACTTCACGCGCCTTGACTTCGGTCGCAACTTTCTGCTCGGCCTGTTCACGCGCCAGCCGCTCGCTCTCGAACTTGATCTGGTTTTCGCGATCCGACTTCTCGCGCATCTCGGCTTCGATCATCGCCCGCGCCTGGGCCTGGACCTTGGCTTCTTTTTCCGCGGCCAGCCTGGCCTGCATCTCGGCGTCGGACTTGGCGCGCGCCTCGGCTTCTTCACGCGCCCGCGCTTCCATGCGCAGGCGATTTTGCACTTCCAGCTTCTTGCGCGCTTCGGCCTCTTCCTCGGCGGCCTTGCGGGCATCCTCTTCTGCTTTCAGTCGCACCGCCATGTCGGCGGCGGCCTTCGCCGCCATGTCGGCCTGCGCTTCCGCTGCCTTGCGCGCCTCGACCTCCACCTTTGTCTTCTCGGCCGTAATGGCGGCGATCTGTGATTCCATTTCCGCGCGGATGCGCTTTTCCTGTTCGGCGAGCATGACCTTGGCGGCATCCTCGGCGGTTCGCTTGGCGTCCTCGGTGGCGCGGGTCAATGATTCGCGTTCTTCCTGCAAGCGCACTTCCAGCATCTTGCGGGCTTCGTCGCGAGCTTCTTCCATCACGGCGGCCTCGACTTCGGCGCGACTGCCCTCTTCGAGATCGACCGAAAGTTTTTCCGCCATTTCCGCACGGATCTTGGCTTCGATTTCTTCTTTCAGCTGATGGCGCAATTCGCGCTGCGCGGCATCGACTTCCTCCTGCTGTTTCTTGGCCGCGGCTTCCGCCTGTATCCGCGCTTCCGCGAGTGCCTTGGCCTCGGCTTCCGCCTTCACCCGCGCCTGTGCCAAGGCGTGCGCCTCGGCCTCCGCTTTCGCTCGTGCCTCGGACAGCGCACGCTGCTGTTGCGATTCTTTCTCGATCTGCTCGCGCGTCAGACGATCGCGTGTATCGGAAATGGAGTCTTTCTGTTTCTTCTCCGCGGCCATCTTCGCCTCAAGGTCGAGGCGGGCTTTTTCCGACGCGATCTGAGCGCGCTTGGCTTCTTCCATCGCACGCTGTTCGGCTTCGCGCTTTGATCGCGCCTCGATTTCCAGCCGTGCGCGGATCTGCGCTTCGCGTTCGGCCTTGGCGCGCGCGTCCGCCTGGGCCTTCTCACGCGCGGCCGCCAGTGCGGCTTCAAGCGCCGGATCAGTCTTCGGGGGGGGCGGCGCGAACGCCGGCGCGGGCGCCGTCGCGCGCTCCACCTGATCAGCCGATGCCGGCGTGCGATATTGCGAGGGCTTGAATCCCTGCGTGGCGTTGAAGTCGACCTTTGGCGCGGCTGCCGGCGCTTTCTTTGGCGCCGTGAAATCGAAATCGTCGTCGTCACCGCCGAAATCGCTGAGTGGCACTTCCTGTTTGACTTCGAAAACCTTGATGAAGCCATCCTTCTGCAGCGCCGTAAGCAATTTCTGCAGCGCGGGTACCGGAAAATCAGCCTTTTCCGAAAGTGCCGTCACATTCGACTTGCCGTCAATGGACTTGAGCACCTTCATCAAATCGCGCGATAAAGACTGCGTCTTCTGATTGACCTGGGTGACGCCTTTGGCGGTCTTGGTGAAAATCGTTTTCAAATCCATCGCGTCACTCTTCTTTGAAAGATGGTTAACGTAGCGCCGGAAATGGAATCAATGCATCTTGAGGGCGGAATTCGAATGGAATCGGATTTGCCGGAGACGCTTAACCCTGAGCGTCAATCTTCTCACGAATCGCGCCAATTCGTTGCATGATTCCGTAAACGACGCGGGACGAGTGTCCAGCCCCCTTCCCGGCAACGGCACCCGTTGGTCAACGGTCTATCGGTGTCGCCCGTTAACGTGGCGAAGTTCCGATCACTCTCGCGCGGGGATTATCATGAATGTGTCCGTATTTCTTGGTCGATTGTGCATCGCAATATGCTGCTTTGCGGCAGCCGGTTCCCGGGCCGAGCCGCCGGGCCGCGTTGGCCGCATTGCCTACATTGCCGGCGCCGTGTCTTTCTTCGAAAACCGCGAAGAAGGCTGGCGCAGGGCGGAGATCAATTATCCCGTCACGACAGAGAATTCCCTCTGGACTGAACAGGATGGTCGGGTTGAAGTGAGGGTGGGCCCTTCGGCCTTGCGCCTGGATGGTGAAAGCGTGCTCGACATCCTGAAACTGGAGGACGATCTGGCGCTAGGATACCTGCAGCGCGGATCGGTGAATGTGCGCCTGCGTCAGTTCGGCAATCGGGAAGCCGGCGACGCGCTGCAAATCAATACCCGCGAAGGCCGCTTCCTGCTCGAGGGCAATGGCCGATACCGCCTTGATGTGCCGGCGGACGGCAGCGAAAGCCGGCTGTCGGTTTTCTACGGCACGGCGCGCTATGACAGTTTGAATGAGCCGGCCACCCACCTGGCCATCGAGGCCGGCAGACAGTTGACGGTACGCATTACCGGATCGTCGACGGATTTTCGCTATGAGGCAGTGATCGAAACGCCGTTTGACCGGTGGGCCGGCGAACGCGACCGCCAATGGGATCTGGCGATCCAGCGCAATATGCAAAACACCGCGCGCGAAGCCGATCTCTCGCCCTACATGACCGGCGCGGAAGAACTTGACGCATACGGTGACTGGGTGAATGACGCTGAGCATGGCAGGCTGTGGGCGCCACGCGCCGTGGCGGCCGATTGGGCGCCGTATCGCTACGGCCGCTGGAACTATGTGCGGCCGTGGGGCTGGACCTGGATAGACGATGCGCCCTGGGGGTTCGCGCCGTTCCACTATGGACGCTGGGTACAAGTGCGCTCGCGCTGGTGCTGGTGGCCAGGGCCGCGTGTCGGCCGCCCGGTGTATGCGCCTGCACTGGTTGCCTGGATCGGCAATGCGGGCGGCGGACTGACCATCTCCACGGGGCCGGCGGTGGGCTGGTTCCCGCTGGCGCCGCGCGAATACTATGTGCCGCGCTACACCACCAATCCCCACTATCACCGCCGCATCAATCATGTGGCGAACAACACCATCTCCATCGAGGCGCCGCTGCGCTACCGGAACCAGGTGCCTGGTGCGACCATCGTGGCGGATCAGGTGTTCATCAACGGCAATCCCGTCGGCGGCCGCGCGGCACGCGTGCCGCCGCAGGTGATCGCGGGGCAGCGGCCCGCGGCGACGCCGGATACGCCGCGCCCCCCACCGCGGACACCGAATCCGGCGCGCGATCGCCGCGATGACAACCGTCCCGTGGTTCCCGCTCCGCGCCCGGGATTCGCCGGCGAAATTCCATCTGCCGCAATGCCGGCACCGGTGCAGCCCGTGCCTCGCACAGACGCGCAAAGGCCGCGCCCGGCCGACCCGGTCATCACCGGACCGGTTCCAACGCGAAAAACAACGCCCGAAGTCGTTCAGCGTGGTGCTTTTCCGCCTCCCGGCTCAGCGGAGAATCCGCCTGTCCCGCCGCCCCGGCAGCAACCATCGCCGGTACCCGTGCCACCGCCGCAGGCGCCCGGCACCGCGCCTGTTGCGCCGTCAGTCAATGTGGAACCCGCGCCGGGCAATCGAGACCGGAACGCCAGGCAATCGGCGCCGGGCTCGACCTTGAAACCGACCGCCGAAATGCCGCGTCAGAGTACGCACCCGGCACCCGCACCGGTTGCCGCGCCGGTCGCGGCACCGCGTCTACCTGCTGTCGGGACGCCGCCGGTCGCCAAGGACGCGGGGACGCCGGCAGCGAAGCCGGTAACCGAAAAACCGGCCAAACCGCAGCCCGACGATGCTGCGGAAGGCAACCCCGCCAAGAGCGAAACCAAAGCACGATCGACAAAGCCGGGGGTGGCGAAAGACTGATCCCGGTGAAGCCGGCTATTTCTTTCTCGACTCCCAGTACGGCGGATCGCCAAAGGTCTTTTTCATGAAATCGATGAACAGCCGGACCTTGGCGGGCAGGAATTTGCGGTCGGGGTAGACCGCGTAGATATCATTGCCCGGCGCGGCTAATTTAGGCAGGACTTCGACGAGGCGGCCCTTGTCGATCTCTTCCGAGACTTCCCACGCGCTGCGCCAGGCAATGCCGTGTCCCGCCAGCGCCCAGCGCGTCAGCACTTCCCCGTCATTGCAATGCAGGTGCCCGCCGACCTTCACCGTGACATTGCGCGCACCGTCGCGAAAAGACCAGTTATCGGACAATCCCTCCTCAGTGGCCGTCACCAGGCAGTTGTGCTTCTGGAGGTCGGCCAGTGCGGCCGGCTTGCCGTGGCGTTTGAAGTACTCGGGCGAGGCGACGACGACGCGGTGATTGGCGGCCAGTTTGCTCGCGATCAGGTCGGCGTTCTTTAGGTCGGCAATGCGCACGGCGAGGTCAACGCGCTCGTTCTTCAGGTCGACAATTCGCTCGGAGAGATGCAGGGTCACGTTCAGATTCGGATGGGCCTCGACGAAGGCCGGCAAATGTGGCGCAATATGCCTGCGGCCGAACGCGGTAGGTGCCGAGACGATCAGTCGCCCCGAGGCGCTGCGCGCACCGGCCGTCAGGGATTCCTCCGCGGCGCGCAATTCATTGAGAATATTGCGCACGTCGTCGTGGAACGACACCCCCTCCGGCGTCAGCGTGATCTTGCGGGTGGAGCGTTTGAACAGCTTGACGCCCAGTTGCTCTTCCAGTTGATCGATGCGCCGGCCTACCATAGCCGGCGTCACGCCTTCATCGCGCGCAACTGCGGAGAGGCTTTCGGTCTTGGCCACATCCAGAAATGTCTGCAATGCTTTTAAACGGTCCATCTTCCGTCTCCAAAATTAGTCCGTTTCCCGAGATCGCCGGTATTAAATGCTTATGTGTAAATGGCGATTATCATTATTTGAGTATCGTAATACAATTTAAAGATTGCCGAAAGCGCTTTGCCGGATTCGGCCTGTTTCAACAATTGCAGCACATGGCCAAGGAGCCAGTATGAATACGACGCAATCCCTTCCCGCCGGTCTCAATCTTGCCGCCAAGGTCACGCCTGCGTACGCGCAAATCCTGACGCCTGACGCCATGGCCTTTTTTGTCAAGCTTGCGCGCGCCTTCGAGCCGGCGCGGCAATCCCTGCTGGCGGCGCGGTCCGTCCGGCAACGTGAATTCGACGCCGGCAAATTGCCGGACTTCCTGCCCGAGACCAGGCATATTCGTGATGCAGACTGGGTCGTGGCGCCCTGCCCGGCGGACATTCAGGATCGCCGCGTGGAAATCACCGGGCCGACCGATCGCAAGATGGTGATCAATGCATTGAATTCCGGCGCCAACACCTTCATGGCCGACTTTGAAGACGCCAACTGCCCCACCTGGGAAAACATGATAGAGGGCCAGCTCAATCTTCGTGACGCAAACCTGCGCACCATCTCTTTCGAGCAGAACGGAAAGCAATACAAACTCATCGACAAACCCGGCGTGCTGTTTCCGCGCCCGCGCGGCTGGCACCTGGATGAAAAGCACGTCTCG
>JANNGY010000510.1:0-2138 GCA_031404095.1 Betaproteobacteria bacterium
GGCGAGTGCAACCCGGCGCCTGTCGCGCAGTATGTCGCGCCTGCCGTGGTCGTCGTGCCCCCGGCGCCCGTGTATGTCGCCCCGCCGCCCCCGGCGCCGGTGATCCAGCCGGCCCCGCTGCCGCCGCGCCAGACGCGCGGCTAGGAAACACCGGCAATGCCGCTCGCAGCCAGGGCACTGTGCTCCGGCCTGCTTGCAGCCTCCCTGCTCGTTCCCCTCGCGGGATCGGCCGAGGAGGCTGCGCGCGTCAAGAGAGCCGATTTCCTGCACGAACGCGCCTCGCGCGATGTGCGCGCAGTGGCCGACTGGGTCGTACATTCCGAAGACAACCGCGTTGGCGATGGCAGCACGCTGCCGTTTGCGATCCTCGACAAGAGAGACGCAAGAGTCTACGTGTTCGAACCCGCTGGCCGGCTGCGCGGCGCGGCGCCGGCGCTGCTGGGCGTGGGCCGGGGCGATAGCGCCAAGCCCGGCATCGGCGCCAGGGAACTCTCCGGCATCGCCCCCAGGGACAGGGTCACCCAGGCGGGACGCTTCGTTGCCGAGATCGGCGCCGATACCCACGGCGAGGACGTGCTGTGGCTGGACTACGAAGGCGCCCTCGCGCTGCATCGCGTCATCACCACGGTACCCAGCCAGCGCCGCGAGCACCGTCTCGCGACGCCAACGCCTGTCGATAACCGGATCTCCTTCGGTTGCATCAATGTCCCGGTGAAGTTCTACGAAGAGATTGTGCAGTCTTCCTTCACCGGCACGAAGGGCATCGTCTACGTTCTGCCGGAGACCAAGTCGCTGCGCGCGGTGTTCGCTTCGTTCCGGGCGCGCGTAGCGGCAAGGAAATCCCTGTCCCGCTAAGCGTGTTGGACAACAGACTGCGCCGGCGCGCCGGCGCAAGCTTAGCTTTGAAACCATCGAAACGTTTTTCTTAAACCCCAGGAGACATCATGAACGCAATTCTGAAGACCATCGGCATCATCACCATCGCCACCGGCCTGAGCGCCTGCGCCGGCATGTCCGGCTCCGAGAAAGGTACGCTCATCGGCGCCGGCGCCGGAGCGGTTGCTGGCAGCGTCATCACCGGCGGCAATCCGATCGGCATCATCGGCGGCGCTGCGGCCGGCGGCATCATCGGCCACGAAGTCGGCGAGCGCAAAGACGACCGTCGCCGCTAGGCTTCGTTCAAGAGGGTGCGCACCGGAATGGAAACGCAGGCAAGCAAGATGCCCCTGCTGGCTTGGGTAGCGGCGATCTCGTTGATCGTGGTCTGCGGCATGGGCGTCGCGGTCTTGATGGGCTGGATCCCGCTTTCGTTCGACATTCCGGGAGTCGCGTCCTCTGCGACAAGGTCAGGTTCGTGAACGGCGTCATCGAATCGAACGCGTGATTGCTTGAGCCCAATGTGCGCCAGCGTACCGACGCATTCCGGGCGCTACGCCAATATGCCTTCGGGTGCTCGTCTTCCCCTCCCCCTGACGGGCGCCAGAAGCACCGGGCCCGGAACGGCACTCCCGTTCCGGGCCTTTTTTCTTTTGAGAAAGGAAGACAGGCATGAACCAGGACCGTTTTGACGGCATCCGCATGCAACTCGGCGGAACGCTGAAGCAGCAGTGGGGCAGGCTCACCGGCGATCCGCGCACGGTGGCCTCCGGCACGACCGATCGCTTCGCCGGCAGGATCCTCGAGCAGCGCGGCCTCAGCACGCAGGAATCGCAACGGCAGCTCGCGGAATTCATGCGCCGCAACCGCAACTGGTGGGACCTCTCCGGGCACTAGGCAACGAACCATCCATCACACAAGGAGCATCGACATGAACATCAATCGCAAATTCCTGGTTCTCGGCGCGACGCTCGCCGCAGCCACGACTTTTCTTGCCGCGGGTTGCGGCAATCGCGACGCAGGCACGCCGCCGGCGGCGAAAACCACCGTCGGCACGCAGATCGACGACACCGTCGTCACGACGAAGGTGAAATCCGCCCTGCTGGCCGATACGGAAGTGAAGAGCTTCGACTTCAAGGTGGAAACCCGCAAGGGCGCGGTCCAGCTAAGCGGCTTTGTCGACAACCAGGCACAGATCGATCGCGCGATCGCCACCACGCGCGGCGTGGAAGGCGTCACCGAGGTCGAGAACGCCATCACCC
>JANNGY010000511.1:0-23709 GCA_031404095.1 Betaproteobacteria bacterium
TGTGGCGACTAGATAGGGTAAGAAGTTGCCCTTTCCCCGCGAAGGCGGGGACCCAAGTTTTATTCTTTCGCCCCACGAAACTTGGACCCCCGCCTTCGCGGGGGCGGGACAAATATTCAACATGTTTAATCGCCAGATCAATAGAAGTTCCCATAGATGGAAACCCCAGCATTGGCGGGCGTTTCCAGTCACAAATGCTCCAGGAGCCGCGCCAGCGCTAGAGTTTTGCGATTGGGAGCACCTTGAATTCCTGTCATCCCCGCGAAAGCGGGAATCCATTTTTTCGCAAGACATTGATGTGCGTCGAAAATTGGATCCCCACCCCCGGCTTACTGCCTGCCGGGGCAGGTTCCGCGGGGATGACAAATATTTGAGGTTTCGAGATGTTCCCGATTGGCCCATCATTTTTTCAGCCTCGGGTTCAGCACGTCCCGCAACTGATCCGCCACCAGATTGATCGACATGATCGTCAGCAGCAACGCAAGCCCCGGATAAAAACTGATCCAGTATTTCCCGCTCATCAGGTAAGTGAAGCCGTTGGATATCAGCAGTCCCAGCGAGGGCTCGGTAATCGGCAGCCCCAGTCCGAGAAAAGACAGCGTGGCCTCCAGCGAAATCGCATGCGCTACCTGTACCGTCGCCACCACGATCAGCGGCGGCAGGCAATTCGGCAGCAGGTGGCGGAACAGGATGCGGGGCTTCGACAGCGACAGCACTTTCGCCGCATCGACGTATTCCTTCTGCATCTCCACCAGCGCCGAGGCGCGCACAGTGCGCGCGTAGTAGGCCCATTGCACGGTGATGAGCGCGATGATGACCTTGTCTACGCCCTGCCCGAATACCGCGAGCAGAATCAGGGCCAGCAGAATTGCCGGGAAAGACAGCTGGATATCGACCACGCGCATGATCAGCGTATCCACCCCGCCGCCGAAGTAGGCCGCCATCAATCCGAAGGTGAGGCCGATCACCACCGCCACCGCGGTGCTGGCCACCCCGACGCCGAGCGAGATGCGCAGTCCGTAGAAAATACCGGACAGCATGTCGCGTCCCTGGTCGTCGGTGCCGAGCAGGTAGGTCTTGCCGGCAGGCGAACTCTCGCCCGGCGCCAGCTTGCTGTCCATCAGGTCGATCTGCGCGAGATCGTAAGGGTTCTGCGGCGAAATGAGCGGCGCAAAGATGGCAATCGCCAATACCAGCAACAGCATCGCGAGGCCGATCAGCGCCAGCCGGGATTCGGCGAATTCGCTCCACACGCGGCGCAGCGGGGTCTCTTCCGGCATGACGCTTTCGGCCGATATCGTGTGGGGCTGCATCTCAGTGTCCCGCCCCGGCGGATTGCCCCAAACGTACCCGCGGATCGAGGAATGAATAAATGATATCGACAATGAAATTGATGACGATGAATAGCATCACGATCACCATCAGGTAGGCGACAATCACCGGGCGGTCGAGCTGGTTGATCGAATCGATCAGCAGCTTGCCGGTGCCCGGCCAGGCAAATATCGATTCGGTGACGATCGCAAAGGCAATCACCGAACCAAACTCAAGCCCGATCACCGTGACGATCGGGATCATGATGTTCTTCAGCACATGCACGCCGATCACCCGTGATTGCGATAGCCCTTTGGCGCGGGCGAACTTGACGTAGTCCTGCAGCAAGGCCTCGCGCGTTTGCGCACGGGTCAGACGAATCAACAGCGAGAGCTTGAACAACGCCAGGTTGAGCGCCGGCAAGAACAAGTGGGTGATGCCATCCCAGGTCAGGAAACTGACCTGCAAGCCCAGCACGCTCACCGTCTCGCCGCGCCCGTTCGACGGCAGCCAGCCCAGGTAGACGGAGAAGAACATGATCAGCACCAGGCCCACCCAGAAAGTCGGCAGCGAAAAACCGACGATCGAGCCCGCCATGATGCTGCGACCGAGAAAACCGTCGGGCTTCAGTCCGGCGATCAGGCCCAACGGGATTCCCAGCGTGACGGCGATCACCATCGCCACCAGCGCCAACTCAATGGTTGCGGGCATTTTCGACAGAATCAGTTCCAGCGCGGGCACGCCAAACACGAAAGAGCGGCCCAGATCGCCCGAGAGCGCGCCTTTCAGGAACACGCCGAATTGCAGGTAGAGCGGCTTATCCAGCCCCAGCGCGACGGTGGCGCGCATCCGTTCGACTTCATCCGCCTGCGGATTAACCAGCAGTTCGATCGGGTTGCCGATGGCAAACACGCCCAGGAACACGAGCATCGCCATCACCAGCAGGACAATGCCGGATTGGGTCAGGCGGCGCAGGGTATAGGTAAACATCAGGTAAACATCAGGCAAACATCGATTGAGTGGAGTCGGCGATATCCGGCGGTGGCGACAATCGAAGAGGAATGCCGATTTGGTGGCTAAACAATATGGAGACGAAGTCCAATTGCACTACCTTAAGCACTTTGGGCTCATTACTTGACAGCAAGCTATTTGCGTGCGCCAATCTCAAGTTGTCGCCCCGGCGAAGGCCGGGGCCCAAGTTTCTATGCATCGCACCCCCGACAAAATTGGAACGCCGGCCCGGCGCAACCCTTGCGGTTGTTCGCCGAGGCGACAGGAAATACTATTGTTGCTACGCATCGGTTACAGCCTTGCTGCTTAAGGAAATGCCATGGAAGGCGAAGTCGCTATCTTAATCTTTTCAAAGACGGCATACCGGCCTTGCCAACCGCGCGGCGCGCTTGCCGGTGGCCGGAATCACGGGTGCAACGCGATTCAAGCTGCGCGTGGAATCAACCAGGGAAGACTGCGCTCCACGCACCTCGATGCCTACGACGGACAGAAAAAAAGCGCACCGCAGTGCGCCTTCTGGTTCCAAATCTACTGCGAGTGCCGCTTCACCATCGGCAATACATACAGCACCAGCCCGCCGCAATCCCAGAGAACAGCGAGATTCAAGCGACGTTACTTGACCGTGTAGCCGCGCTATCTACGTGCAGTTTGGCAGCGCCTGGGTGCGGCCTTGATTGAGATTGCTCGTCACCATGGTTGAATTAACTCACAAGCTCTTTTATAGTGCGGGCATGACTAACTCCCGCATCACCCTTGACTCCAGCAAACGCGGCGGACGTCCATGCCATTCGCAATCTTCGCATCGGCGTCTATGACGTGCTGGAAATGCTTGCCGATGGCATGAGCGAAGCGGAAATCATCGAGGACTTCCCGGAACTCGATGCTGCCGACATTCGTGCGTGCCTTACCTTTGCCGCGGACCGCGAGCACAACCTGTACACCGTGGCGGTGTAATGAGACTTTTGCTCGACGAAAACCTGTCGAGACGAATCGTCCCTTTCCCGCAATCCGACTTTCCCGGCTCTTCGCAAGTTGCCTTGTTGGGATTGGAAGGCGCGAGCGATTCCGAGATTTGGCAATACGCAAAAGACAACGGCTTCGTAATCGTCAGTCGTGATTCGGATTTTCAGGAGCGCTCGCTGGTTACGGGACATCCCCCGCAAGTTGTCTGGCTCAAAGTCCCCAACCGCTCCAAGACGGTAATACTCAATATTCTATTGGAGCACCACCAGGAAATCGAACAGGCATTGACGGTACAGAATCTGGCCTGCGTCGAATTCAGTCACGGCAATAAACAGCCGCCTTCCTGACAACGTCGGTTCCTGGCTCCCAATCGGCGTCCGCGCGCGGCGCATTTCCAGCAGGCAATTGGCCATAATGGCTGGAGAGCCCCGAGAGCGCTTGAGTTTCATGTTCTGAAGGGGGGTGGAATAAAGTCGCTTTTCGCTATGAACTGGCCCGCAAGTATGAAATATGCAGGCTAGACCTCGCGGCCGATCCGGATGGCCGCGCCATCTACGTGAAGTTTGGCAGCGCCTGGATGCGGCCTTGATTGAGACTACTCATCACACCCGCAACGAAATTGACCGGTCCCCTCAGTCAGCGGGCGCGATGCCGTGCATCGCGAGTTCCCCGCTTCACCCTTCGCTGGAATGACGAAGTATTTGAGAACGCCGTCCCACCGCGCAACCTCTAGCGCCGGCGCGGATTGCGGGCCCTAAACGGCCGAAACGCCGCACCAGTGCTTGAGTTTATTGTTCATAACCGGTGGCGAATTAATCACCTTTGCTTCGGCATAATAGAACTGGCCTTTTGCAAAGAATCAAACAATTGGCGGTAGAGGAAATGGGATTGCTCGCCGCTTGGACCGTGTTTTATCGCCAAATTCGTAATCACTTGACGACAACGGCGCGCGACGCCGAGCGTAAATCGAGACTGGCACTTGCCGACGATGCCCTGGCAAAGCTCTACAAGCTTCAACCTGACGCGCGCAAGGCAGTCGAAGGCGCGGTGGGGTACGCCGTGTTCGACATCAACTCTATTTACGCAATTTTGTTTGTCGGGCAAAAAGGCAGGGGCGTGCTGTTTGACAGCGCCGGCAAGAAAACCACCTACATGACCAGCAACCGCGTCGGCACCGGCCCCGGCGTCGGCAAACAGCGCGTATACCAGGTCTTCGTTTTCAAGAACAAGACTTCCATGGACCAGTTCGTCGTAGCCGGCGGTATTGGTGGCGACGTCGGCGCATCGGTCAGCACTGGCACCGACGGGACGGTGCGTTCGTTCAATCCTAATATCGATATCTATCAGATTCCCGAATCCGGCCTGGCGGTGCAAGCGAGCTGGGGCGGCACCGTCTATTCGGTGGACAAGGAGCTGAACTGAATCGCGCGTGCGCGATGAAACGAATCACCACTGTTTTCGGCCTCGCATTTGCCGCTTTAGTGATCGCCGCGACGGGCGGCTGGGGCGTGCTCGCGCTCACCTTTTCCGGGCCGGGTGACGAAGCCGCTCGCACTGCACTTGCCGTGATGTTTGGTGTGGCAACGCTGCTGGCTCTGACGGCCATGGCGATTTCCCGGTGGCGTTGGCGTGCCGTGGCGGCGTATTCATTGCTGTTCGCGTCGCTGCTGTGGTGGTGGCGTGGCATCGAACCATCCAATGAGCGTAACTGGCAGGCCAACGTGGCCGTGTTGCCCTACGCGTCAATCGACGGCGGCATGGTCACGCTGCACAATATCCGCAACTTCGACTACCGCAGCGAGACAGACTTCACGCCTGCGTACTACGACAGGCGCTTCGACTTGTCGAAACTGGAGGGCGTCGATCTTGTCGCCGTTTACTGGATGGGGCCGGCCATCGCGCACATATTCGTCAGTTTTAAATTTGGCGGCGGCGAACACCTGGCGGTTTCCATCGAGACGCGCACGGAAAAAGGGGAAGGCTATTCGACGCTCAAGGGGTTCTTCCGGCAGTATGAGCTTCACTATGTGGTGGCCGACGAGCGCGACGTCATCCGGTTGCGCACCAACTATCGCAAGGACCCGCCCGAAGATGTTCATATCTATCGCTTGCATGGTCCGGTTGAGGGCGGCCGGAAAGTGTTCATGGAATACGTCAAGAAGATCAATGCACTCAAGAATCGCCCCGAGTTCTACAACACTCTGACCACCAACTGTACGACCAATATCTGGTTCCATTCGACGGTCAACCCTGAACATCTGCCGTTCAGCTGGAAAATCCTGGCGAGCGGCTATGTTCCGGAATATCTTTATGAACAAGGACGGCTCGATACCCGCTGGCCATTCGCTGACCTGCAGCGACGCGTCTACGCCAACGCCCGCGCGCAGGCGGCGGATGCCGCGGCCGATTTCTCGCGTCGCATCCGGGCTGGCGACACGGCGGTCTCGACCGGGCCAACCGCAAACCGCCAATGGATCCGCAGTAAACTTTCATCGACCCGGCAGCACCTGTGTCATCACCAACAGGAATAGTCAAATGATTAAACCGTTTCGTTTTGCAGCCACGCTAAGTTGGCTGGCGCTTGTTGTCTCGCTTGTTGTGCCGCCGCTGGCGTCGGCAGTCGAAACACCGGCCTCGGCGGGTGCGGCCAAACGGCCGAAGATCTGCCTGGTGCTTTCTGGCGGTGGCGCGAGGGGAGCGGCGCACGTTGGCGTCCTCAAGGTGCTGGAAGAGTATCGCGTGCCGATCCACTGCATTGCCGGCACCAGCATGGGCGCGCTGGTCGGCGGCGCCTACGCCACCGGCATGAGCATCGCCGAAATGGACGAAGTCATCGCCGGCATCACGACCGAACTGCTGTTCAAGGAAAGGCCACCGCGCCAGGAGTTGGCGATACGGCGCAAGCTGGATGACCGCAGTATTCTGATTGGCCCGGAGATCGGCATCGGCGAAGGCAAAGCGGGGACCTTCGGCAAAGGCCTGGTGACCGGTGTGCAACTCGAGACGGTGCTGCGCAGACTTTCCAAAGTCCAGGGTTATCACCGGTTTGACCAATTGCCCATACCGTTCCGCGCCGTGGCGACCGACCTGGTGAGCGGCAAGGCGAAGGTGTTCCGCGACGGCGAAATTGCCAACGTGATGCGCGCCAGCATGTCGGTGCCGGGCGCGGTGGCGCCGGCCGAGTTTGGCGGCATGATCCTGGTTGACGGCATGCTCACCGGCAACTTGCCGGTCGAAGTCGCGCGCGCGATGGGTGCCGACATCATCATCGCCGTGAATGTCGGCACGCCGTTGCTGAAGCGGGAGCAGCTTTCCGGCATCTTCGGCGTGGCCGGCCAGATGCTGAGCATACTCACCGAGCAGAATGTCCAGACCTCGCTGGCCTTGTTGAAGCCCACCGATATCCTCATCTCTCCGGAACTTGGCGATACCTCAACCGGTGACTTCGACTATTTACCCAAAATAGCTCCCTTCGGCGAGGTGGCGGCGCGTACGGTGGCCGACCGGCTCGCCGCGCTTTCCATTCCCGCCGACGAATACGCCGCGCTTCGCAAGCGCCAGCAGATCACGGTCGCGCCTGACCTGCGGGCGGTCGACGAGATCCGGTTCGAGAAAATGCAGCGCGTTAACGCCGATTCTGCGCAAACGGTGATGGAAACGACGGTAGGTCAGCCGATCGACCCGCAAAAACTTGACCGCGATTTGCGCCGCCTTTACGGCACCGGTGATTTCGAACACGTGAATTACCGCTTTATCGAGGAGCCGGGCAGGCGCGTACTCGCGGTCGATGCGATCGAGAAATCATGGGGGCCCGACTACCTGCGTTTCGGCCTGGGCCTGTCGAGCGATTTCAGCGGCGATTCGTACTTCAACCTGCTTGCCAGCTATCGCAAGACGTGGATCAACTCATTGGGCGCGGAATGGCGAACCGACCTGCAGATGGGGCACACCCGCAGTTTTCATACCGAGTTCTACCAGCCGGTCAGCACCAGGGGTACGTTCTTCGTTGCGCCGCAGGTGTCGCTCGAGAATCGTGCCTCAACCCTTTACGACGGCGATGTTCGCATCGCGAGGTATGAGACCGCCTCCCGGCTGGCAGGCGTCGACATTGGCACGCACTTCTTTCGCTATGGCGAGTTCCGGCTCGGCATCCTGGGCGGAACAGTCAAGCCGGTGCTGGACACCGGGCCGCCAATTCTGTCCCCGGGAGCCTCCAACATCAGGCAGGGGGCCGTCACCGCACGACTGGTGCTGGATCAGGCCGATAGCGCGATTTTCCCGCGCACCGGCTGGACCGGCGATCTGAAAGTGTTTAACTCGAATAGCGGGCTAGGCGCGGAACAGGCGTACACCAAATGGGACATCAGCGGGGCGGTGTTCCATTCGGTCGGCAACCATACGTTCAATTTCGCGGTGAAGGCCGGCGGGACACTCGGCACCGGCGCGTTGCCTCGCTACGATCTATTCCAGTGGGGTGGTTTCCTGCAACAGTCAGGCTATGCGACCGGTCAGTTGTTGGGAGAAAACATGCAATTTGGCCGGGCCATGTATTACCACCGGATTCTGCGAGCAAGCCTGCTCGAGGGCGTTTACGCCGGGGCCTCGCTCGAAATTGGCAAGGTCGGCAAGCCGCTGGTGGCGGGCAGCCCGGAGGGGTTGCTCAAATCCGGAAGTATTTTTCTTGGCGCAGACAGCCCCCTCGGGCCGGCTTACCTGGGCTACGGGCGCTCGCAGGACGGCAACAGCAACTACTATTTCTATCTGGGCAGGCCGTTCTGATCAACAAGGTCGCCTCGACCGCCGAGCTAGCCTGCATATTTCATGGGGGCGCGCTCGAGAGGGGGTCGTTGGGCGAGCTATTTTTCGTTCGACTGACCACGGCTTGGCGAGCCATGCCACAGTAAGAGAACGGAAAAGCGCAGGCCAGCGACCCGCTATCGAGCGCGTAGGCCCGATGTAGTACGAAGTTCAAATTGGATTTCACAAAGATGATCGTTGCCAAGAGTGAAATTGGTAACGAAACGGGGCCGACCCATGAAATATGCAGGCTAGGCACGTCCTGTACCAATAATTTCGCTCTGCCAAATTATTACCGTTCGCCCTGATCCTTTGAGTGCCTCAGGACAGGGCGAACGGAGTTTTGACGAACAAACCTGCGACCGGAATCCCCTTCGTAAACGATGGGACGACTTTCGCCAGGTTACTTTGCCGGCTTTAAGCCCATCGCCAGCGTGTACTGATCGGTGCGCGCGGTATATTTCACGCCCTTCGCCGCCGCCCAGGTCGAGACTTCATAGTGAAGCGGAATGAGGCCCACGTCGCCCATCACCATTTCCGCCGCTTGCTGGATCATGGCTTCACGCTTCTTGTCATCCATCGTGACCAGCGCATCGGAAAGCACTTTGTCGAATGCGGGATTGGAATAGCGGCCGCGGTTGTTCACGCCCATTCCCTTGGCGGGATCATTGGTGGCCAGCAGGGATCGCATGGCCGAGCCCTGCTCGCCCGATTCGGTTCCCCAGCCCAGCACCATGTAGCCAAATTCCAGCTTGGTGGCACGGGTGAAGTAAACGTTGGCCGGCAGGGTCTCCACCTTGGTATCGATACCGATGCGCGAGTAGAACTGGGCAAGCGCCTGCACCACATTGGCATCGTTGATGTAGCGATTGTTCGGGCCATGCAGGGTCATGGCGAAGCCGTTCGGATAGCCGGCTTCGGCCAGCAATTTCTTTGCCCCTTCCGGATCAAATTTTGCCGGCTTCAGCTTTTTGCTGGTGCCGTAAAAGAAATCCGGCAGCAGTTGCCCGGCGGAGACCGCTTTCTTCTCCATGACACGGTCGACGATCGCGTCGCGGTTGATGGCCATCGACAGGGCCTGGCGCACGCGCACATCGCGGAACGGATTCTTGTCGAGCGGCTTGCCGTCTTTGCCGGTGACAAAGGGTGGCGACTTCTCGGTGCTCTGGTACAGGTGCACGTAAATGACGCGATTGGAAACCTTGTCGACCAGTGAGTAATTCTTGTCGGTGGAGAGTTTGGCGATGTCCGCGGTCGGCACGGTTTCGATAAATTCAACGCCATTCGACAAGAGTGCGGCGACGCGTCCGGAAGGGCTGGTGAGAACCTTGAACGTGACTTTATCCCAGGGTTCTTCGCCGCCCCAGTAGCCATAGTTGGCTTTGACGACGACACGCTGGTTGGGCACGTACTCGATAAACTTGTAGGGACCGGTGCCGATGGTCGCCTTGCCGGAGTTGTAGTCCTCGGTGGTGGCTTTCTCGCCGTGCAATTTGGAGATGATCATCACCGATGCCAGGTCAGATGGCAGCAGGACGTGTGGTGTGGCGGTCTTGAAAACGATCGTATGGGGATCAACGATCTTGACATCGACAATCGGCTTGACGAAGGTCGCGAACGATGAAGGGCTGTTCGGCACGTTGGGTGCCCGCTTGAGGCTGAATGCCACGTCCTCGGCGGTGAATGGCGAGCCATCATGGAAACGCACGTTCTTGCGGAGTTTGAATTCCCATGTCAGGTCGTCGACCGCCTTCCATGAGGTGGCCAGGCCCGGCACCAGTTTCTGATTTTCATCGCGCTTGATAAGCGGCTCGAAGAAATGCAGCATCATGGAATTGTTCGGTGACAGGTTGTGAAAATGGGGATCCATCGATGTGATGGCGGCTTGCAAGCCGATGTTGATGTCGCGCGGCTTGCTTTGCGCGGCTGCCGGCAACGCGCCGGCGAGCGACAGCGCCGCGCAGCCAGACACCAGAATGCGGGCGGTAATCGCTTGAATTTCGCGAATCATTTGGTTCTCCAGTGTGGTCTTGGCAAGATTTCAGGCCGGACGTTTCATCGCGGACAAGCAACGTCCACGCCGTATCGCGATAATAACGGAAACCCGCTGCAAGCGACATTGTGGAAAAGCGACGAACGCCATGAGTATCATCGACAGTTTCGAAAAAATGCTGGCCAGAGGCAAGGACAACGCCCTGCTGAGGTTTTCGTTGGGAAGCGAGTATCTGAAAGCAAATGACAGCGCGCGGGCGATCGGCCATTTACGAGTGGCGGTTGCACAGGATGCCGGCTTTTCGGCGGCCTGGAAGCTGCTCGGCAAAGCACTCGCGCAGAATGGCGATGTTGATGGCGCGAAGGACGCTTACACGCGAGGAATTTCTGCGGCCAACGCCAAGGGCGATAAGCAGGCGGCGAAGGAGATGGCGGTTTTCCTGAAAAGGTTGGTCCCTCCGAAAGGTTGAAACCCCAGCACTGGCGCGCCTCTCCAGCCTAAAAATGATGGAGAGGCACACCAGTGCTGGGGTTTCATTGCCTAATGGGCGGCCGCGCGCAGGAAATCGCCAATCTGCGACGCGCTGATCGATCCATCGACCACCGCTTCGCCGATGCGTTTCAACAAGATCAGCCGAATGGCGCCGGCATCATTTTTCTTGTCGCGCGCCATGTGTTCCAGCATGCCATCAACGGTGATCGTTGCGGGTAACCGGGTGGCGAGGCCCGCGCGTTCGATCAACCTGATGGCGCGATCGCACGCATCGGCATCGAGCATGCCACGGCTTTTCGAAAGCTTTGCCGCGAGTGACATTCCGCATCCGACGGCTTCCCCGTGTAGCCAGACTCCATAGCCTAGTGAGGACTCAATGGCGTGGCCGAAAGTGTGGCCGAGATTCAACAACGCGCGTCCGCCCTCTTTGGACGTTTCGCGCTCGTCACCCGCCACCACCATTGCCTTGATCTCGCACGACCGGCTGATCGCGTAGGTCAGCGCGGCGCCATCGCGCGCCAGGAGTGCGTCGAGATTTGTTTCCAGCCATTCAAAAAAAACCGCGTCGAGAATCAAACCGTACTTGATCACCTCCGCCAGACCGGAACGGAATTCGCGCTCGGGCAGCGTCGTGAGCGTATCGGTGTCGGCCAGTACCAATAGCGGCTGGTAGAACGCGCCGATCATGTTCTTGCCGAGCGGGTGATTGATGCCGGTTTTGCCGCCCACCGACGAATCAACTTGCGCCAGCAGCGTCGTCGGAATCTGGATGAAAGGCACACCGCGCTGAAACGTGGCAGCGGCGAATCCGGTAATGTCGCCGATGACACCGCCGCCCAAAGCGATCAGCGTGGTCTGGCGATCGCAGCGATGCGCCAGCAGGGCATCAAAAATACGGTTCAGCGTCGCCCCGTCTTTATACGTTTCGCCGTCCGGGAGAACGATTGGCACGACGGAAATGCCGGCATTCGCCAGCGATAGCACCAGACTTTCGCCGTAGATCGGCATGATGGTTTCGTTCGAGACCAGGGCGACCCGCGGTTGCGGCAGGCGGGCCGTAAGCCTCGACACATCGCCGAGCAATCCTGGCCCGATGGCGATGATGTAACTGCGTTCGCCAAGCGCAACTTGCAGCGTGAGGGTCAGGGACTCGTTGGTCATCGGATAGCTTCGGCGTGTGTGAGGATACCTAACCGTCCTGGGTCAGGCGGAGGTGGTGCTGTCAGAGTTCACGGGTGGGGCGGACGCCATCACCTCTGGCGGCCACAAATGGCGCCGGGAAAGTTCGTCGGTAATTTCTTGCACGAGTTTGCGGACACTTTGCCGTCCGGTTTCCACGGTGATGTCAGCCGACTCCCGATACAGGGGGTCGCGCGCATCAAGAAGCAACTTCAGGATCTCACGAGGGTTGCCGGCCTGTAGCAATGGGCGCCGGGAATCGTGTTTGGTCCGCTGCCACAGATTGTCCAGGCTGGCACGCAAATAGACGACGAGACCGGACTGCCGGAGCGCTTCCCGATTCTCGCTCTTCAGGACCGCGCCGCCACCCGTGGCGAGCAGGATTCCGTCGCGTTTGCATAACTCACGGATCATGTGGGTCTCGCGCTGGCGGAACCCCGCCTCGCCCTCCAATTCGAAAATGGTCGCAATGGTGACACCGGTTTGCTCGAATATTTCGTGGTCCGCGTCGACGAAAGGCAGCCCCAGCTGCCGTGCCAGCGCCTTGCCGATGGTACTTTTCCCGGCACCCGGCATTCCCACCAGATAAAGATTTCGTTTTTCGCTAGGCCACATATTTCGTCATCGCCGTGGAAGATGGCCGGCCGATTGCCGTCCCCTGCGCCATCCGTCAACTGCCTGCGGACTTGCGCTTGGCAACGGAGGGCGTTTTCACAATCATTGATTATCAAACAAAACGGGGCGCCCTTGCGAGCGCCCCGAGCGGGAGGTAAGTGGTTATTGTTCTTAACCGGTCTGCGGCGGGCCTCTGTTGACAGAGCCCAATTAACGGATGGTCAATGATTCCTTGATGATGCGCGGTGTAATGAAGATCAGCAGTTCGGTCTTGTCCTGTTGCCTGACGGTCTGCTTGAACAAATTGCCGAGGAACGGAATGTCGCCCAACCACGGCACCTTGGTGACATCGGTGCGCGTCACGGTTTCGAAAATGCCGCCCAGCACAGCGGTGTCGCCGTTATCCACGAGTACCGAGGTTTTCAATGTCTTGGTATCGATTGACGGGATATTCGCGAAGATCTGACCCACCGAATCCTTCTTGATTTCCAGGTCCATGATGATCTTGTCGTCCGGGGTGATCTGCGGCGTGACTTCAAGCGAAAGAATCGCCGGTTTGAATTGAATGGTGGTGCCGCCGCTCGCGGACTGGGTCGCGTAGGGAATTTCGGTACCCTGCGTAATGGTGGCTTTCTTCTTGTCCGGGGCAACGATGCGTGGATTTGAAACCACCTTGCCACGTCCGTCCGATTCCAGGGCAGATAGTTCGAGCTCAAGCAGGTTGCTGTTGGCGACATTCAAAATGCTGATGCCCAGGTTGCCCGCCGCCCCGATGATGGGCAGGTTGACAGCAATTGGCGAATTGGCGTCGGATGGCTTGGTGCCACCGGCGATATTCTGGGAATTGGCCATATTCCCGGCAACGCCGACATTGCGCCCCTGGTTTGTGGCGCCCGCCGCAAAATTGAATTTTGCGCCCAGCTGCTGTCCCCATTTGTCATCGGCAATGACAATGCGTGCCTCGATCAGCACTTGACGAACCGGAATGTCCAGTTGGGCAACAAGGCGCCGCACTTCATCCAGTTTCGTCGGCGTGTCGTTGACAAAAATCGTGTTGGTGCGTGCGTCAAATGTCACGCTGCCACGCTTCGACAGAATTCGCTGATCCTTGTTGGAGGCAAGTTTCTGCACGTCCTCGACTTTGGCATACGACAATTGGAAACTCTCGGTACGCAGTGGTTCCAGTTCGGAAATTTGCTGGCTGGCCTCGAGCGCCAGTTTTTCCTTTGTCGCCAATTCGTCCGAGGGTGCGATCAGCACCACGTTGCCATTCTTGCGTTTGGACAATCCCTTGGCCTGCAGGATGATATCCAGCGCCTGGTCCCAGGGCACATCCTTCAGCCGCAACGTCAGGCTGCCGCCGACCGTGTCGCTGGTGATGATATTGAGGCCCGTGAAGTCGGCGATCACTTGCAGGACCGCGCGCACTTCGACGTTCTGGAAATTGAGCGAGAGTTTCTCGCCGCCGTAACCGATGACGCCCTGGACCATCTTGTTCGGGTCCTCCTTGAGTTGCTTGACCTCGACAATGAACTGCGTGTCGGTCTGGTATGCGGAATATTCCCAGAGTCCCTTTGGCTCAATGATGAGGCGGGTGTTTGCGCCCTGGTCCAGTACGTCGACAAATCGCACCGGGGTCGCGAAGTCGATCACGTCGAGGCGGCGCACCAGGTTGCGAGGGATGGACGTATTGATGAAGTCGACCAGTATGCTTTTGCCTTGCAGGCGAATGTCGATGCCGGTATTGGGCGACGAAAGGTCGACAATCACGCGTCCTTCGCCGTTGGCGCCGCGCCGAAAATCGATGTCGCGCAGGCTTTGCTTTTGCACGCCCAGGGTTGCCGAAGGCTCCGCAAACTTGGTGACCGCGGCTGACTCCTTTACCGCACTTTGCGCGGAATTGTCCAGAGTGAGCACCAAAGCGCTACCGTCCAGCGCGGACGTGTAACTGAGGCTGCGGGAGAGATTCACAACCAGCCGCGTGCGGCCGGATACCTCGACCACGCTGATGGACCGAACATCACCCTCGCCGATGTCAACCGTGTTCTTCCCCAGTCCATTGGATACGCCCGGTAAGTCGATTGCAATACGTGCGGGATTGGTGACCGTGAATCCGGGGGGCGCCGAGGTTAGGGCATCCTTGAAGTTGACTCGAATGACCACTTTGCCGCCCTGCAATGTGGAGGTATTGATGGATTGAAGGAGGTTCGCCTGAGCCGTTGCGGTGGCGCTGAAGACCATGCCCGCCAGCACGGCGGCGCACGCTAACAAGCGTCCCGCGAGCATTCGAGCGGTATTTGTCCGGTTTTTTTGAATCACGATTTGCCTCCCACATTTCCTTCGAGCAGCGGTAGCACACTTTGGCGCTCCGTCCAGTCTCCGGCGGTGTCTTGAACGATTTCTTTCAATTTAACTTCGGTGTCGGTAATTTCGGTAATGAGGCCGAAATTCTGACCCAGATAATTGCCTTTTTTCACGCGATACAACGTCTTTTCCGCACGCACCAACGCGTAGGTGACACCGGCTTGCGACAAGGTGCCGACCATCTTCAGTTGTTCCAGGGGGTAAGCTTCCAGTGGTTCCTTGCGGCGGTTCAGGTCTGGCGCCAGGCCACCGCCATCATTCTGTTTTACCGCGAGTTTGCGCGGCTTGAAGGGGTCGGGCAGATCAAACCCTTCATAGGCGAATGGCGCGAATGGCTTGACCTGAGGCAAGGGGTCTATTTTGCGGACAACACTTTTGTCGGAGTCCTTGACGAATTGGCGCAGGTCTGAAAATCCCTCGCCACAGGCGGCGAGCACCAGTGCCGGCGCGCAGATCATGGTGAATTTGGCGTGGAGTTTCATCATTTGCCTCCCGCCGGCTTGCCTGCTGCGCCGGGTTTGGTCGCGCCTTTTGCGACCTTGCGCTGCGCGGCAACCTCATCCGGATCGAGGTAACGATAGGTCCTGGCCACGGCTTCCATGGTCAGTGCACCCTCTTTGCCAAGATCAACCTTGAGGTCATTCAACAATACGATTCGAGGCAGCTTTGCCACATCGCTGGCAAAGGCGCCCAAGTCGTGATAATTGCCGACGACTTTGAGGTTAATCGGGCGTTCTGCATAGAACTCCGTGGTGGATTCCGCGGCCGCGGGCTTGAACAGGTCGAATTGCAAACCGCGTCCCAGGCCTGCCTGATTAATGTCAATCAGCAGTGCATCCATTTCTGAACGGGTTGGCAATTGCTTCAGCAATGCACCAAACGACTGTTCAATTTCGGCGCGTTGCTGCTGATAGGCCTCAAGATTGACCGCCAGTTTCTTCTTTTCAAGGAAAGTTGTCTTGAGTTCGATTTCCTTGCGCTCCTGGGTTTCAAGGTCGGCGAGTTGCGACTGGTAGAGCAGAAAATACGCGCCAGCGAGGATAAGTACAAAAATCAGGAAAAAAGCGGCAATCTTGAACGGCCAGGGCCAATTCCCGGGATTCTTGGTATCAAGTTGTTTGAGTTCCTCAAGCCACTTGTTCATGCTTTTTTCTCCGCAGATTTTGCGGGATCAGCCTTTTTCGGCGCCCCTTTGCCATCGTCGGCTTTGGCGCGCTTGATAGCGAAATCCAGGCTGAACTCATTGGCGCGCTGGCTATTAACCGTCACCGCCTTGATTTCGATGAGATTCGGATTTTCGAGATACGGCGAGGCTTCGATATTGCGCATGAAGGCGGAAACCCGCGCATTCGACTGGGCATAACCGGTGACATTGATTTTTGTACCCGTCTGCTTGATCGATTTCAGATAGAGGCCTTCCGGCAACTGCCGCAATAATTGGTCAAGCAGATAGACGGGCTCGGAGCGATTGCTTTGCAGCCCCTCGACAACCTGCTTTTTAGCCAGCAACGATGCCGTTTCCTCGCGAATCTTCTTGATTTCGTCAATCTGCTTTTCCAGTTTGGCGATTTCATCGTTGAGGTACTTGTTGCGGTCCTTCTGGTTTTCGACCTGACCTTCGAAAAGGACCCACAGCAACGCGGCAACAGCGAGACCAAGCGCGGCGATGATGCCCGCGAGGACTGCGAACTGTTTCTGGCGTTCCTTGCGTTTCTCTTCGCGGTGCGGAAGTAGGTTTATGCGCATCATGCTGGGTCAAACCTCCGCATGGCGAGGCCACACGCGACCATCAGCGCCGGGGCGTCTATGGTCAGTTGGCGCGGCTTGATTTTTGAGGACAACGCCATATTGGCGAAGGGGTTCGCCACCAACGTATGCACCTGAGTTCGCTGGTCTATCATTTCTTCGAGGCCGTCCAACACGGCACTGCCGCCACAAAGCAGGATGTGATCCACTTTGTTGAATTGCGTGGAGGTAAAGAAGAACTGCAGCGCTCGCGAAACCTCAAGCACCACCTTTTCATTGAAAGGCTGCAAGACATCCGCCTGATAGTTGTCGGGGAGTCCACCACTCTTCTTGGCGACTTCGGCTTCTTCCATCGGCATTCCAAACTGGCGGGAAATGTCCTGGGTTAGCTGGAAGCCTCCCAATTGCTGTTCGCGTGAATAGACCTGCTGGTCCTCGTGCATGACCGTGACACGCGTGGTCAATGCGCCGATATCGACGATCGCAGTGACGTCGCTGTTCTCGATGCCCGAGGCAGAGCCCTTGATCATGTCAAACGCGGCCAGTCCCGCATATGACTCCACATCCATGACGGTGGTTTTCAAGCCGGCGGCTTCGGCGACCGCAACACGATCTTCAATTTTTTCCTTGCGGGAAGCCGCAATCAGGACCTCGACCTCTTCCTCGCTGTTCGGTGCCGGGCCGATCACCTGAAAATCGAGATTGACCTCATCGAGACTGAACGGAATGTACTGGTTTGCCTCGGACTGGACTTGATATTCCATGTCCTCGTCTCGTTGATTCCCGTTCAACAATACCTTTTTCGTGATCACGGCGGAGGTTGGCAAGGCGAGCGCAATATTCTTGATACGGGTCGCCATTTGCTTGTGCGCGCGCTTCATTACTTCGCCCGCGGCTTCGATGTTCGCAATGTTGCCGTCGGTAACGGTGTCCTTTGGCAAAGGTTCGATAACGTATCGCTCCACCCGGTAGAGCCCCTTGCCCGCTTCGGCGATTTCAACCATCTTAATGAAGGACGAACTGATATCGACCCCGATAAGCGGCGGTGCCTTTGCCCTCAGAAAATCGAACTGAGATGCCAGTTTTTCTTTAAACATGGTGGTCGCCTGGCCCCTGGAGTGATTTGAACTTACGGCCTATTACGCACAAATTACATTAAATCCTAGCAACAAGCCGTGGACGTGTAAAGCAATTTCTTTCAAAGCTAGAAAAGGCTTTAATTGCGCTGCAACAATTGGCACTTGCCACGATTACGCCACAATTTCATCAGTTTGCAGGTCATTTCGTCGCGGGAATGGGGTTGACCGACCGATATAATGCGGTCTCAAAGGCATTTTTACAGGCACGTATGACCTTACGCTGGTGGTTCTATCCGATTATTTTGCTGATTTCCCTTATTTTGGTTGCCGTCGGCATCGCCACGTTGACCGTCATACTTCTTTACCCCAATCTGCCTTCGATCGACGCGGTCACAGACTATCGCCCCAAATTGCCACTACGAGTCTACACGCTCGATGGAGACGTTATCGGCGAATTTGGCGAGGAAAAGCGGACTTTTGTCCACATTCGGGATTTTCCGCCGCTGATGAAGCAGGCGGTGCTTGCAGCTGAGGATGAGCGTTTTTACCAACACGGCGGCGTCGACTATCTCGGATTGGTTCGTGCCGCTTTCACAAACATCATGGCCGGCAAAATCAAAGGTGGCGCAAGCACGATCACTCAGCAAGTTGCCCGCAATTTCTTCCTGACAAACGAGCAGACGCTGACGCGAAAAGTCTCGGAGTGGCTGCTCGCTTTCAAAATAGAGCGAAGCCTGTCGAAAGATCAAATTCTTGAAATCTACCTGAACCACATTTTTCTGGGCAATCGCGCTTTTGGCTTTGCCGCGGCGAGCCGCGTCTATTTCGGCAAAGATCTTGTCGAGTTGTCGGCCGGCGAGGCGGCGATGCTGGCGGGCATTCCCAAGGCGCCGTCGCAATACAATCCATTTAACAATCTGAAACGCGCGACACTGCGGCAACAATACGTGTTGCGACGCATGAATGAGTTGGATTTCCTGAGTGATGCCGCGACCAATCAGGCCAGGGACCAGCCTCTGAAGTTCAATCGTGAGCGGCAAATGTATGCGGTCAACGCCGAATATGTCGCGGAAATGGCCCGACAGGAGATCTTCGAGCAATACGGTGAAAAAGCGTATGTGAGCGGCATCCGCATCTACACCACCATACGCAGGGCCGATCAGGAAGCTGCCACGGCCAGTTTGCGTAGAGGCGTCATGGAATATGATCGCCGGCACGGCTATCGGGGGCCGGAAGGCTTGATAAAACTGAGCGCGAACAATGACGAAGCGGAAGTGGAAGCGGAAGAGGCGCTGCAGGAAAAGGACATTGTCGGGGAGTTGATGCCAGCCGTTGTATTGGAGGCCGACGGCAAGCAAGTGATTGCTCACACAAAGCGCGGGGAAACCGTAAAGCTGACGGGGGATTCGCTAAAATTTGTTGCGCGCGTCATGGGAGAAAAATCCTCGCCGCTGAAACCGGTTCGCGGGTCGATCATTCGCATTGCAATGAACGAAAAAGGCAATGGCGAAATCTCGCAACTTCCCAAGGTCGAAGCGGCGTTGGTTTCTATTGATCCCGCCGATGGCGCGATTCGCGCGCTGGCAGGCGGATTCGACTTTACGGCAAACAAATTCAATCATGTCACCCAGGCGTTGCGTCAACCGGGCTCGAGTTTCAAGCCGTTCATCTACTCAGCCGCACTTGAAAAGGGGTTTACCCCGGCAACCATTGTCAATGACGCGCCGGTGGTATTTGATCCCGGCCGTAACGGCGGACAGGTTTGGGAGCCTAAGAATTATGACGGCAAGTATGAAGGTCCGATGCGCTTGCGAACCGCGCTCGCCAAATCGAAAAATATGGTCTCTATCCGCGTGCTACAGGCAATCAGCCCGAATTATGCCCAGGACTATATAACGCGCTTTGGCTTTGACCCGAAACTGCATCCCCCCTACCTCACGCTGGCACTCGGCGCTGGTGCGGCGACGCCGTTGCAAATGGCAGGAGCTTATGCAATTTTCGCCAACGGGGGTTATCGAATCAAGCCCTATCTCATTAACCGGATTACCGACGACAAGGGTGGAGTACTGTTCGAAGCTTCACCGGAGTTGGCAGGCGTTGATGGCGGCGCTCCCGCCGCAGCAGGGCATAAGGTTGCGGAACGCGTAATCGACCCGCGCAATGCCTTCATCATGTCCAGCTTGATGCGGGATGTCGTGCGGTATGGCACGGGCGCTGGCGCCATGGCGCTCGGCCGCAACGACCTCGCCGGCAAAACAGGCACAACCAATGACCACTTCGATGCATGGTTTGCAGGCTTCAATCCGAGCCTGGTGGCCATTGCATGGATCGGCTATGACAGCCCGACGGACCTGGGGGACAAAGAGACCGGTGGCCGGGCCGCTCTGCCCATCTGGATGAACTACATGGCGAAGGCATTAAAGGGGACCAAGGAACTTCCCTTTGAGCCGCCAAACGGCATAGTTTCAATTCCATTGACAGGTGAAACGGGCAAAGATGGAAAACCGGTGATGGAATTTGTCTACGCCGAAGCCCAGGCGAACCTTGGCGAGGGACCGGCAGGATTGCGCGAGGCCAACAAGCCCTCGGAAGAAGTCAAGAACCAGATCTTCTGATGTCACGCCGCCCGCATCAAAATGCAGGTCACCGGACGACGGTAAAAGGCGGCCGGGACTTTGGCCGCGGCCGGAACGACGCGCGGGCACAAGTCGCGCAACTCGCGGCACGTCTGATGGCCGAAGGGCTTACGGACATATGTGCGGCGAAACAAAAAGCGGCACGTCAGTTGGGGGTCGTCGAAAGTCACGCGTTACCCGACAACCACGAGATCGAAGCCGCTTTGCGCGAACACTTCGCATTGTTTTGCAGCGAACCCCAACAGCGCGAACTTCAAGCATTGCGCAAGACGGCCATTCGCGCAATGTTGCGCTTTGAGCAATTTTCACCGTGGCTGGTGGGTGCCGTACTGGCGGGTACCGCCAACAAATTCAGCGAAATCGACCTTGAGATTACCGGCGTCGAACCGAAGGAATTTGAAATGTACCTGTTGAATGCCCGGATAGACTTTGAGATGCGCGACACAAATCGGCGCAGTTTTCACACGCCCGCCGGCAAGGCGCGTGAAATCATCTATGAAATTGAAGTCGACCAGAAATCGGTCACGATCTCACTGTATCAAGATCACCTTTCCAGGCAGGCCGCCCATCCGCGCGGCAGCACGAGGCATGAACGTCTTCAGCGCGCTGAGGCGGAAAAAAGATTCAAAGACGAGGAAATCGCGTTTTGACATTCGCCGGAAGCTGACTCAGCGCACCGCCAAGAAAACGCAATGGTGCGACGCAATTCCGACTACGGTCTACGCTTTAACAGACGCGCCGCGTCGAGGGCGAAATACGTCAGGATCCCATCGGCGCCGGCGCGCTTGAATCCGAGCAGTGACTCCATCATGCATGCCTCTCCGTCGAGCCATCCATTTTGTGCCGCGGCCTTAAGCATCGCGTATTCGCCGGAAACCTGATAGGCGAATGTAGGAGCGCCGAAGGCAGACTTGCAGCGCTGGACAATATCCAGATACGGCATCCCCGGCTTCACCATCACCATATCGGCACCCTCCTGCAAATCGAGGGCGATTTCCCGCAACGCTTCGTCGGTGTTTCCAGGATCCATTTGATAATTGTTCTTGTCACTCTTGCCGAGGCTGCCTGATGACCCGACAGCGTCGCGAAACGGGCCATAAAACTTGCTGGCGTACTTGGCCGCATAGGCCATGATGGCAACGTGAATATAGCGATGTACATCCAGCGAGTTTCGAATGGCGCCAATGCGTCCATCCATCATGTCGGAAGGCGCCACGATGTCGACGCCTGCCTCCGCCTGGCAAAGCGCCTGTTTTTCGAGAATTGCGATGGTTTCGTCGTTGAGGATATATCCGGATCCATCAATCAGGCCATCTTGTCCGTGCGACGTATATGGATCGAGCGCAACATCGCAAATGACACCCAATTCAGGAAAGCGGGCTTTCAGCTCCTTTACGGCGCGCGGTACCAATCCATGCGCGTTGAATGCCTCCTCACCGCCGGCCGTCTTGAGCGCCGGTTCGATAACCGGGAACAGGGCAATTGCGGGTATGCCAAGCGCAACGGCCTCCTCGCAGACCGGAAACAACCGATCGACGGATAGTCGATCAATGCCGGGCATCGAAGCCACGGCCTGGCTCCGGTTCTTGCCATCGAGAATGAACACCGGGTATATGAGGTCAGCGGGCGACAACATTGATTCGCGCACCAGGTCGCGAAGGAAAGGAGTACGACGCAAACGGCGCATTCTGCGCGCAGGAAATTGGCCAAAGGTCATGCTGTGAAATAAATGAACATGTTTGTCAGTCGATTTTGAAAGCGGAAACATCACACTTGCAAGCCTGTTTACAAATGGGATTGAACTTTCGTTGCCTGTCACCATCATATCGCATGAGGGGTTCGCTCCTCCCCGCTTCTCCTCCCTGAGCGGGTGCCTCTGTCGGGGTAAAACCTGATTTAGGCTGTTCCAAGGGCACGGGATACCCCTTTTCCCGTGCCCTTTTCTTTTTCCGAGCGGTCAATTTCTTGCCTGAAGCGAAGTGGAGTCTGAAACATTCTCACGCTGAAACACTGATTCTTTTGCGCAGAAATGCAAAAGACCTTTTGCGCTAGCCGGTCATCCTCCCATTGAATAACTGTTCGATGGCCCTTTCTGCTTCCTCGACCCCTTCCTTCTTCAGGCTCGAAAACAATTGGGCGGTGACCTTGTGATTCGCGGTCTGCATTTGCTTGATGACCGTGCGCAAGGTAAGCGATTGCTCGCTTCGGGAGAGCTTGTCGGACTTGGTCAGCAAGCAATGAACGGGCTTGCCAGTTGGCAGATACCAATCCAGCAGTTTGATATCGAGTGGCCTCAGCGGATGACGGGCATCCATGATGAGTACCAGGCCCTTTAGTGCCGCGCGGGTGCTGACATAGGCTGCCATCACATTCTGCCAATGCGCCTTTACTCGCGCTGGAACCTCCGCATAGCCGTAGCCGGGCAGGTCAACCAGTGTGCGGTCGTCACCCAGCGAGAAAAAATTGATCAGCTGCGTGCGTCCCGGGGTTTTCGAGACATAGGCGAGGCGCTTGTGATTGGCCAATGTGTTGATGGCGCTCGATTTGCCGGAATTGGATCTGCCGACAAATGCGACTTCGCGGCCGACATCCGGCAACAATTGTTCCAGGTCGTGCGCAGACGCGGTATAAACGGCGCGGTCAAACAAACCCATGGTTTCCTCTTGGGACAGCTTCAGTTAAAATCATGGGCTTGAATCGTATTCACAATAAAAGGTCGGCAATGAAGCGGATTCTTCTGGCGGGATTCTTGTCCCTTGGTGCGATGGCGTCATTTGCAAATATCGATGCGGCGAAAGCGGCAGAAATGGCAAAGGCGACGCCGACCAAAGCCGACATGATGGCACGCGGACAACAAATTGCGGGTGCTGTTTGCGTGGCGTGCCATGGCCTGGACGGCATGAGCGCTGTTCCTGCGAATCCAAATATTGCCGGAATGCCTGAGCAGTATATCGCCAAGCAGCTTGAGCTTTTCAAGTCGGGTGCCCGCAAGAATGCCATTATGCAGGGGATGGCGGCCAATTTGAGTACGGATGACATGAAAGCGCTAGGCATTTACTATTTCGCGCAAAAAGCGAAGGTCAATGCGGTTGCGCGCGATTCCGCGTTTGCAGCTAGAGGCCAGAAAATTTATCGCGCCGGCATCCCGGAAATGAAAGTGCCTGCTTGCGCCGGTTGCCATGGCGGCGCCGGCGCCGGCATTCCGGCGAATTTTCCGCGATTGGCAGGACAGTGGCCTGAGTACACATTCGATCAGCTAAAGTTATATGCATCCCGCGCAAGAAAAAATCCGCAGATGAACGCGATCACCGAACGCATGCGTGAAAGCGATATGCAAGCGGTAGCGGAGTACATCGCTGGTATGCGAACCCGGTAATCATTTTCCAGGCCGGCAGTTGCGGTGCCGATCGGACATTGTCCGTTGGACTTGCGCGGCAGACAGCAACAAGAACCAGCCGACGACGACGACCAGCACGCCAAGCACCAGCCAGGTCGCGGCTTTGGGCAGCAGGGGCCACTGGCC
>JANNGY010000512.1:0-6495 GCA_031404095.1 Betaproteobacteria bacterium
CTTGCCGAGCACGCAGTATTCGCCACCGACGTATGAGGGCAGTGGCGGTGCGCGTCTCGTCGTCCTTGCCACCAGCGACGCGGCCTCCGCTGCGGCTGCAGTCGTTTCCACAACATCAAGGCTTTCGACTGGTTGAATCAGATCGAGCGCATTCGCCGCCGCCTCATCCGCCATCTTGCCCTTGGCCACCAGGCGTTGAAACGTAGCCGCGATACGCTCCTTTGCGGCGGGCGCTGCACCGGCCTGGTTGTCGAATAGCAGCGTACGGATGCCGGCCTGCGCCGCCACTTGCGCAATGCCGCCGCCCATCAGGCCGGCGCCGACGATGCCCAGCACAAAGTCCGTGGAATCGGGAGAACTCATCTGCCGCTCGTGGGTGAATTGCTTACCGGCATACCGCGTCTTTCAGGATTGTGGCGAAGCACACTGCGCGGGGCGATCGACAGGCACTTCCGTCGGCGCAACTTGGGCAATCCTTGTGTCGACTTTCCGCGTGGCTTATTCTGCATCATACGATAGCCGGGGAAGTACACAACCATGATTCGCGATACCGAAACGCTGCAGGCCTTGCTGGACAACATTTCGCGCTTTGTCCGCGAACGGCTGATGCCGAACGAAAACCTGGTCGCCGAAACCGATGCCATCCCGGCAGCGCTGGTCGAAGAGATGAAAATACTCGGGCTGTTCGGCCTCTGCATTCCCGAAGCCTACGGCGGGCTGGGTCTGACGATGGAAGAGGAAGTGCGGGTCGCCTTTGAACTGGGAAAAACCTCACCCGCGTTTCGCTCGATGTTTGGCACCAACAACGGCATCGGCTCGCAGGGCATCATCATGGACGGAACACCTGAGCAGAAAGCGTTCTGGCTGCCGAAGCTCGCGTCCGGAGAGATGGTGGCGTCCTTCGCCCTCACCGAACCGGGGTCGGGGTCGGATGCGGCGTCGCTGTCGACCCGTGCCGACCTGTCGGGCGATCACTATGTGTTGAACGGTACCAAGCGTTTCATTACCAACGCGCCGGAAGCCGGCATCTTCACGGTGATGGCGCGCACTGATCCGAACATGAAGGGCGCCGGCGCGATTTCGGCTTTCATTGTCGAACGCGGCACGCCCGGATTGAGCCTCGGCAAGATCGACCGGAAGATGGGGCAGAAGGGGGCGCATACCTGCGACGTGATTTTCGACAACTGCCGGGTGCCGGTGACGAACCTGATCGGCGGTATCGAAGGTGTCGGATTCAAGACCGCCATGAAAGTACTCGACAAGGGCCGCCTGCACATTGCCGCGGTCTGCGTCGCTGCAGCCGAACGCATGCTCGCCGATGCGCTGCGCTATGCGATGGAGCGCAGGCAGTTCGGGCAGCCGATCGCCGAGTTTCAACTGGTGCAGGCGATGCTGGCCGACAGCAAGACCGAGATTTACGCCGCCCGCTGCATGGTGCTGGATGCGGCGCAACGCCGCGACACCGGCGAAAACGTCAACACCGAGGCCTCCTGCGCGAAGCTGTTTGCATCCGAAATGTGCGGGCGGGTGGCCGATCGCTGCGTGCAGATTCACGGCGGCGCGGGCTACGTCAGCGACTACGCCATCGAGCGTTTCTACCGCGATGTGCGGCTATTTCGGATTTATGAAGGCACCAGCCAGATCCAGCAACTGGTGATCGCGCGCAACATGATCCGGGACGCGGCGGGTCTGTAATAAACGAAATGACCTTGACGGGTGTGCCCCGCGGAGAGCGCAGCGGACCATGTGTACCTGATGCAAAGCGGCAAGGTGATTTTGTCCCAGCAGGCTGGTGACGTGGTTCTCGACAGGCGGCACGAACTCAATTTCACCCGGCAATAAATGCCAGTCAGCCAGCGGTGCCGCTCTCCCAGGGCGGTCAATGTCCGCGCGCGACCGCGTCAATGCGCCTTCCCACACCCTGAAATCTTAACGCTCCAGGCCGGGGGCGAGAAGTTTGGCGTGCCTCATTTCGCCCAACGTGTCTGCGTCCGGCGACAGCACTCAAGTTGTCCTACAGCCCATTTGGTCAGTAACCGGAAAAATTGTCGGTGGATGACGACGCTTATTTCATGAAGACAAATTGGAGGGGTGAGAAATCGCGGATTGCTGTTGCAGAAGTGGCAAATGCGAGCGGTTGGCATGTTCATTGCGCATATTCGTGCTCGCCGCAACAGTTGTTAGTCGTTGCGGCTGCGTTCGCAAGCGCGAACGAAAATCAACCTCTCGGGAAAGTGAACTATCGTGATAACAGGAAAGAAGCTCTTCAGTAAGTGCGTAACTCATCTGGCTTGGTGCATCGTGGCTGCCGCCCCAGCCGTTTCTCTCGAAGTCTCCGCCGCCTCCTACACAAGACTGACCATCACCAAATCGGGTACCGGCAGCGGTGCCGTGACCTCAGGTCCCGCCGGTATCAATTGCGGCAGTGATTGCACCCAGCGCTATGTCGTCGGCAGCACCATTGCCCTGACCGCGACAGCAAGCGGTAATTCCACCTTCTCCGGCTGGTCAGGAAATTGCGCCACCACCTCCGCAACCACGCAAATCGTCCTGAATTCCCGCTCCACGTGCACGGCAACGTTCACGCTCAAGGCTGCCACCGTCACCTACGTTCTAACGGTCAGCAAATCCGGCACCGGCAGCGGAAGCGTGGTGTCCACACCATCCGGTATCTCTTGTGGTCTTGCCTGTTCGGCGAATTACGCGGCAAGCACCACGGTGACGCTGACTGCCGCCGCCAATCCGGATTCGATCTTTGATGGCTGGTCCGGAAACTGCCCGGGTACTCTGGCGAGCACGACGCTGGTGGTATCCGCCAATTCAAACTGCAATGCCAATTTCAGCCTCAAGCCGCCGGTCGTCCCGAGCGTATCGACATTGAGCATCCTCCGGTCTGGCGGTGGCAGCGGCACCGTGACGTCCAGCCCCGCGGGAATTGCCTGTGGCAGTGTTTGCTCGGCCAACTTCAACACCAATACCAGCGTGGCATTGACGGCTGCACCGGCCGCCGGCTCGGTGTTTTCGGGCTGGTCAGGCGGATGCACCGGCACCAGTGCGAGTACCCAACTCCTGCTCGCCGCCAGCGCGACGTGCACCGCGTCATTTGTCCCGCAAATCGTCAATGCCTTTTATGTGTCGACCACCGGCAACGATGTCACCGGCAATGGCTCGATCGCCAGCCCCTGGAAGACAATCGGCTACGGCATCAGCCGAATCGCCGGCGGCGACACCTTGATTATCCGTAATGGCATTTATCGCGAGCAGGCTAACTTCATCACCGGCGTAAAAAGCGGTTCGGCGAGCCGCCCCACCACCATCATGGCGGAAACGCCGATGGAGGTGCGTATCCAGAGTTCGACAGCGCTCGATTACTACGACAATCAACTGAATCTGGCCGGAAATTACATCACGGTCGACGGGTTCATTTTCGACATGGCGGGTACGCTCTATCCGCCGTACATCGCCGAGGTGAACGGCGGCTATAACAAGATCACGCGATCCATATTCAAACGCAGCGGCAATATCGATGCCTACGGCGGACTCATCACGCTGAACGGCAGTGATAACCTGGTGGAAGATGTTTCCGGTGTGGGCGCCTGCCGCTACTGCTTTAAGCAGGGCGGCACGACACAGGTCACCCAGCGCAATATCTTTCGCCGCGTCGTGGGACGCTTCGACTACAGTAACTCCGCACAGCCCAAGGCGACGTTCTCCACCTACGGCAACGACAGTGTCGCCACCAATGGCGTGCTCGATCACCTGTACCAGAACGTAATCGCCATTGATGGCCAGAACCCCGGAACCAATGGCGGCGAGGAGAAATACGGCAGTTTCTATTTGATAAAGGCCGCCACAAAAGTCCGCTTGCAGGGCTCGATAGTACTCAACGAGGGTGTCGGCTATTCGGGAATGCACCTGCGGGATTACAGCGCCGGAAACGTCAATGTCGCCACCCACTCGGTCGTCTGGGACCTGACGGGCAGCAGATCGATTGCCATTGGCCTGAAGGGTTACAGCGCCGATCACATGACAATCGGCGGGCTGATACCGTCCTCGGTCGCTATCAATCTTGACATGGGCGTGCCCGCGTCATCGCTGCTCATGCCGGCGACCAAGCCGGCCAACCTGCTCAACAACGCGGTCGGCGCCGTCATCATGAAACGCTATGGTGTCAGTGGAACCCGCTGGGGTGAGCCGGGGTTCGACCAGTTGACCAGCGAGGACTTGTGGCCGTGGCCCTACGAGGACAAGATCAAGGCTGTGTTTGCGGAAACCAATGACGTACCGGCCGGAAACAACCCGACCGGTAACAACACGCGGCGCGGTTTCGCTGCCACCGGCCAGGGCCTGTATGGCGGGCCGATTACGTTGACCTCCTACCTGTGGGAGTACCTGGGCACGCCATGCCCGGCGACAGCCTGCCGCTGATCCGATCGACTGCTACCGGCATCGGCGCGCCATCCGGGTGAACTTTCCCGAACGGTGCGACGGTGCCGCTTTCACGTCACGTCGGAAAGGCCTATCAGTAATAAATCAGTAGTAAGCAAGCTTGCTGGCATTGCCCCCGGTACGCACGTTCATCGCCGGCACCGCACCGTGCAAGCCCGCCTCACAAGATACGAAACCCAAGCATTGGCGCGGCTGGTGGCGGCATTTCGGCCTGTGAGACGCACCAGGATTGGAGTTTGCGAAGGGGTAACTTCTATTGATTCGGCGATTAAACATGTTCAATTAAAAAAGATGTCCTTCCCCCGCGAAGGCGGGGGGCCAAGTTGGCATTGGGTGCATGTGTGAACTTGGGTCCCCGCCTTCGCGGGGAAAAGTCAGACCTTTAACATGTTTAATCGCCGGATCAATAAAAACCCCGTCGTCCCAGCAGAGGCTGGGACCCAGTCCGCTCCAAGCTCTTGAATATACAAACGGACTGGATTCCAGCTCAGTTACCAAAATAAGCTGGAATGACGAAGGTTTGAGGTTTCGCGAAGTTCCCAGGGCGGGAACGATTCCGTTAGGCGGGGTACTTTGCCTCCAGCATTGCCACCACCGCACGCAGCGTCTGCGCTTCTCCGCCTTCGGGGCGGCCGGGCTTCGCTTTGGGCGTCCAGGCGAACAAGTCGATATGGATCCACGGCTGCTCTCGCGGCACAAAATGTTCGAGGAACAGCGCGGCGGTGACCGCGCCCGCCTGCGGGCCGCCGGTGTTGACGATGTCGCCGATGCTGCTCTTGATCAGGTCGTTGTAGTTTTGCCAGAGCGGCATGCGCCACAGCGGATCGCGGGTCTTGATACTGGCCTCATTCAGCAACTCAAACCAGTCATCGCGGTTGGCAAAGATCGCCGGCAATTCGGGGCCGAGCGCGACGCGCGCAGCGCCGGTAAGCGTGGCAAAGTCGATGAGGATTTCCGGTTTTGATTCCGCGGCAAAGGCAAGAGCATCCGACAGCACCACGCGGCCTTCGGCATCGGTATTGCCGACTTCGATGTTGACCCCTTTTCGGGTCGCGACGATATCGCCCGGGCGGTAGGCATTGCCGGCGATGGCGTTTTCCACTGCCGGCACCAGCACCTGAAGTCGAATCGGCAACGTCATGTCCATGATGAGCCGCGCCACGCCAAGCGCGTGGGCGCCGCCGCCCATGTCCTTCTTCATATGCCGCATGCCCTCGGCGCCCTTGATGTCGAGCCCGCCGGTATCGAAGCAGACGCCTTTGCCGACGAGGGCGACGCGCGGGTGTTTTTCATCACCCCAGGTCAGTTCAATCAATCGAGGCGGCCGATGGCTGGCGCGACCGACCGCGTGGATGGCAGGGAAATTGTTTGCCAGAAGTTCATCCCCCACCCATTCCCGGAACTGTCCGCCGAATTCCTTCGCCAGCGATTGCGCGACTTCGGACAGTTGCTGCGGGCCCATGTCTTCAGTTGGCGTATTGACCAAGTCGCGAATCAAGCAGGTTGCGGCGATAGTTCTTTCGGCCCGGGCAACTTCGTCACCCGGCGCGATCACCAGGTTGGCGGCGGCGCGGCCGGCTTTCTTGTAGCGGGAGAATTGATAGCTGCCGAGGCCCCAACTCAATGCCGCGGCAGAGGGACTTAGCGCGTCGTGGTGGGTTGCAATGGTGTAATCGCCGGCCGGCAATGCAAGCGGCAGATGTGACAGGGCGTACACGTCCGTTGCGTCCTTGACACCCACCAGCACCTGCGCGATCGCGCCATCCGCCGCTGGCAGCAGCGCATGCGTGTGGGGGTTGCCGCGAAATCCGGTGGCGGAAAGCCAGGCACGGGTGCGCGCATCGGCATGCGCGAGATAGGCTTCGTAGTTTTCGCTGTGGATGACGACGACGGGAATGGCCTGCGCGGCGCGGAAAGGATCGGTGAGGAGGGCCATAAATGCCTTCTGGGAGTTTGTTGAAATTCGATAGGTTCCGATCATCGCCAACCACTTCCCCCTTCAATGAAGGGGGTGAAGCAGGGGTTTCGCACCGCATGCGGTGCGCC
>JANNGY010000513.1:0-5651 GCA_031404095.1 Betaproteobacteria bacterium
AGACAAATGACCGCGGATTTATCGAAGTCGATGACCAGTTGCGCACCAACGTGCCCGGTATCTGGGCGCTGGGCGATGTCAACGGTCGTGGCGCCTTTACCCACACCTCGTATAACGACTACGAAATAATCGCCGCCAATCTGCTCGACGGAGAGTCACGCGCAGTGAAAGACCGCATTCCATGCTACGCCCTGTTCACGGACCCACCGCTGGCGCGTATCGGCATGAACGAGCGCGACGTCCGGGTGTGGATGCAGAAGACGGGCAGGAAGGCGCTGACCGGCAAGATGTTGATGGCGCGCGTGGGACGCGCCCGGGAACGCGGCGAAACGCAAGGTTTCATGAGTGTGCTGATCGACGCGGAGTCAAAGAAGATCCTTGGCGCGACTTTGCTCGGCATAGAAGGCGACGAAGCCATTCATGGCATTCTCGACATCATGTATGCCGATGCGCCGTATACCGTCATCCAGCGGGCGATGCACATACACCCGACGGTGTCGGAATTGATCCCGACGCTGTTGGGGAATTTGAAACCCCTGGTGCCGTGACGCTTTCGGCGCGGCAGGCCGAATAGGGAACTTCTATTAACCTCAAAAGTTCGTCATTCCAGCGTACCGCTCCAAAGGCGGCGCCGGGCTGGAATCCAGTCCATCGTATTTTCAAACACTTGGGCGGACTGGGTCCCAGCCTACGCTGGGACGACGGGGTTTTTAGGAGTTCCCAATAAGCAGACTCAAGCACTGGAGCGGCTTTACAGGCAAAAACGCCTTGAACGCCCCGTCAGTGCTAGACTTTGTCGACAAGCGATGAACTGGCGCGGCAATATCATCGCCCAGGATGACCCTTGCCACTAAAATGTAGCCATGAAAATACCCAAACGCCTGCAACCCCTCATCGAGGACGGCCTGATCGATGGCGTGGTGCGGCAGCTCATGAGCGGCAAGGAAGCAATGGTATTCGTCGTGCGCTGCGATGACGAAACCCGTTGCGCCAAGGTCTACAAAGAGGCCAACAAACGCGCCTTTCGCCAGGCCGTGGATTACACCGAGAACCGCAAGACCAAGAACACGCGCCAGGCACGGGCGATGGCCAAAGGCACGAAATTCGGACGCGAATCGCAAGAGGCGGCCTGGCAGAACGCCGAAGTCGACGCGCTCTATCGCCTCGCCGCGGCCGGAGTGCGGGTGCCGAAGCCGTACAACTTTCACGAAGGTGTGCTGCTGATGGAACTGGTGACCGACGCCGAAGGCAACGCCGCGCCGCGCCTGAACGACGTCGAATTTCCGGCCGACGTGTCCATCAAGTATCACCACGCCCTGATCCGCGAAGTGGTGCGCATGCTGTGCGCGGGCGTCATCCACGGCGACCTGAGTGAATTCAATATCCTCATCGGCGCCGATGGCCCGGTGATCATCGACCTGCCGCAAGCGGTCGATGCCGCCGGCAACAATCACGCGCAGGCAATGCTGGAACGCGATGTGGCCAATCTGCGGAATTACTTCGGCCGATTCGCACCGGAATTACTCAAGACTCACTATGGCCGCGAGATTTGGGCCCACTATGAGGCCGGCACCCTGACGCCCGACGTTGTGCTCACCGGGCGTTTCGAGCGCAAGCACAAGGCGGTGGATATGGATAGCGTGCTGCGCGAGATCGAGGATACCAAGCTGGAAGAAGCGGCGCGATTGATGCGGATGCAGGGTTAGCGGTGTGCTGCGTATTCAATGGAACTTATTCGCGCATCACAAACCAACTCCTTCCCCCGGCAACGGGGGGAGGCTGGGTGGGGGGCGATTTCAATCTGCATCGCCCCCATCCCCCCCGTTGCCGGGGGAAGGAGGCACAATCGGCGACCATCACTTGATTGCTCGCATAAGTTCCAAACAGAGTGAAGCACCACACTGGCGTTTGCGGATTCGCCGTTTCTTCGTACGCCGCGCTGCTTGGGTCAAAGCACTGTCGCCCCGGCGCAGGCCGGTGCCCAAGTTCCGTTACGTCAAGTTATGCCCCGGTTGCGCCGGGGCGACAGCTTCCCTTTGGCAGCAAGCCGTGGGGTGCGCGGTGCGCAACTTACGGCGTCTGAATATCTCTGAGCCCTTCCGGAATCATCCGCCGCTCGCCCCAGTTGAACGCGCCCTCGATCATCAGCGCCATCACTGCCACCGGAATCGCCCCGGCCAGCAGCGTCGCATTGTCGTTCAAGGCAAGCCCGGTGACGATGCGCTCGCCGAAACCACCGGCGCCGATGAAGGCGGCAATGGTGGCGGTGCCAACGTTTATCACCGCCGAGGTCTTGATGCCCGCCATGATGGTTGGCCGCGCCAGCGGAAGTTCGATGTTCGACAGCACCATGCGCGGCGTCATGCCGAGCGACTGCGCCGCCTGCTTCATGCCGCGCGAAATCTGCGTGAGTCCGCTGTGGGTATTGCGCACGATCGGCAACAGCGCATAGATCGCGAGGGCAATGAAGGCCGGGACGATACCGATTTTCCCGGTGACGGGAATGAGGATGGCCAGTAGCGCGAGCGAGGGAATGGTCTGCAGGACACCGGTGATGCCGAGGATGAACGCCTCCGCCGCGCGATGACGGGCAGCGAGAATACCGAGTGGAATGCCGAGTACGACGCTCGCGGCCAACGACAGAAACACCAGCGCCAGATGTTCGATGGCCAGGCGCCCCAGGTCCGGGCCAATCAGCTTGTTCCAGAAACTGCCGGCAGCGGCCGCATCGCCCTTGGGTGTGCCTTCAGTATCCGCGGAAATCTTCCTGCCGGACCCTGACACCGGCGCCGACGCGCGCAAAAATTCCCCCGCGACCGCGGCAAAGGTCTGCTGATCAAGTTCTGCCGAGGCATTCATTCGCCGCATCGCCTGCTCGTCAATCCGGCCTTCGAGCTTCAGCAGCGCGGCCCAGCTCTTCGGCAGGCGCACCGGCAATCCGGCCTGATACAACAGCACCGTGTCGTAACGTGGAAAGTACCGCGCGTCATCGGCCAGCACAGCCATGCGGTACTTGCCGATCTTCGCGTCGGTCGAGTAGATGTCGATGACATCGACCTGCGATTGCGCAATGGCTTCATAGGCCAGGCCATGGTCGAGTCCGCGCGGCGTGCCGAACGGCAAGGCATAGGTCTTCTTCAAACCCGGCCAGCCGTCGGCGCGGCCGATAAATTCCTGCGAAAGCCCTAGTCGCAAGTTCGGATGCGCCTTGAGATCCGACAAGCGGGATATCTTCAACTCGCCGGCGAGTTTGGCGGGCATCGCCAGCGCATAAGTATTGTTGAATCCCAGCGGCACCGATGCCGCCAGCCCCAGCGGTGCAAGTTTTGCGTTGAGTTCCGCCAGCGGCGGCACATGATCGAGCTTGAGGATTTCCCGCGCGATCGTGCCGGTGTACTCGGGATAGATGTCGATGCTGCCGGCCTTCAGCGCGCCGAGCACGATGGCGGTATTGCCGAGTCCCTGACGGTGGGTCACGACGGCCTCGCCCGCGGCGCGTGCGGACTGGCTGATGATTTCAGCGAGGATGTACGATTCAGTAAAGCGTTTTGAGCCGACGTTGAGCGTGGGGGGTGGCGCTTCGGTGGCGGCATCTGCCGGCGCGCTTTGCATGATCATTGCGCCCAGATACAGCGCTGCCACGGTCATTTTCATGCGATTTGCCGACATAATTATGATCATCCGGCAGTGTAGCGCGCCGCGAGCAATCCATGGGCACCGGCTCGGGCGCCAGCGCGGCTCTCCCGTACCACTAACCGAGCAAGTCAGGCACGCGCGATTTCACAACAGGAACTTCCAAAAATTCCGTCGTCCCGGCGTAGGCCGGGACCCAGTCCGTTCCAAGTTGTTAACAATATTGGATGGCCTGGATTCCGGCCTACGCCGGAATGACGAAATTTGGAGGTTATTAGAACTTCCCTACTTGCCTACACAAGCACCCACGCGCCTGGAGGCGGCGAACGTAGAACCAGCATTGACGCGCCTTCTGCCGGCTTTTCGGCCGGAACGGCGCACCCGTGTTAGTGGTTTGTTGTTGAATGAAGCACTATTGGCACACCGTACCGGGTGCGCGGAACACCTGCCGCATGATGGGCTTGCTTTGCGTGACGCCGTTGACGGTATAGGCGAAGGTCGCCGCGTTGCCATTGGCAAAGGTCAGGGTCAACGTGCCGACCGCCGTCACGCCGATGTTCGATGGCAGGAACGGTACCGCGCTGAATGGCGGACCTGTCGTCCGGTACAGCGGCCCGGCATAGATGCCGGTGCCGGTCTTTGTGACTGTTGCAGAAAGCCACAGCGGGCTGCCATCAAGGTCATAGGTAAACCAGGTCGCAAAAATGGTGTCGCCCTGATGCGTAAAATTCACCCCCCAACCCGATTCCACTCCCGCGGGTGCCGCCCACCAGAGGTCCTGATAGTTGGTCGCGAGCGCAAGATTGGTTTGCGCGCCAAACGTGCATACCGGTAGCGGTCCGAAAACCTGGCGGGTGATGGCCTTGGTTTGCGAAATGCCATTCACGGTGTAGGCAAAACTGCCACTGCCGGCATCGCTGAAGGTCAACGTCCCCGAGCCGACCGGGTTTGCCGTGACGGCGGACGGACTGAACGGCAACGCATTGAATGCGGGACCTCGGGTTTGAAAGAACGTGCCGGTGTAAGTGCGTTCGGCGGTTTTGTCCGCCGTCATCACCAGCCACAGCGCCTTGCCGGTCGCGTCATAGGTGAACCAACTGGCGAAGATCACGTCACCCTGATGGGCAAAGTTGATTCCCCAGCCGGACTCGGATTCGGCCGGCGACTTCCACCACAGGCCCTGGAAGTTGAGCGCCAATGGCGTGACCGACGGGTTGTACTTGACCACGAAACTGATGATTGCCGCCGCGAACTCGGCCTCAACACCATTGAACAAGTGGTAGCCGCATCCGCCGCTACTGCCGCCCGAAAAGACCGCTCGCTCCCTGACCGGCGCCGCTGTCAAGGCGTTGAACATGGCCGATCCAAATTGATCACTATCGAGCGAGTGATTGATGACAAGTGTCGGACGCCTGATCGAGCCTATATTCGAGGCGGGCCGGTCTGGCGAGAAGAAGATCACGCCACCCGGAATCTCGCTCGGCAGGTTGGCGCCCAGATTACCGACGGCCGACGTCGACGAACTGCCGCCGATGACCCATGTCGGCACATTGTGGCGGCTTTGCATATAGCGCACGACTTCGAGCACATCGTTGAAATCCCGCACCGTGCCCGCGGACGTCGCGTCCACCAGCGCAAGCGCCATGCCGCCATCGGCAAGTGCCTGGCGCGTACGGTAGACCGGAAAGCAGGCGACGAGCGGACCGATCGTTCCATCACTTTGAATCCCGAGAATGCCTTCGCCGCCGGGCAGCGCGACGATATTGGCGACCGGCGCATCCGGGCGGACGTAGAGGAAGCGCTGCGTGGCGCCGGTGACCGGAATGTCGACCACGGTTGTCGTCACCGCCCCATGGGCACTGGTCGCGATCATCGCGAGCAGCAGGCCCGTCGCCAGATCCATTGCGGATATTCCGCCCCAAAACAAGCGTGAAAAACGATTGGACATAGCTGGCTCCCGGTCTATCGGTTGATAACTGGTTGCTGCATCCAACGTCGTTCCCGTCTTGAGCGCAAAC